>JBAUOX010000536.1:0-11632 GCA_049579985.1 Isosphaeraceae bacterium
CCGCATCGGTGATTGATCAAGAGTATCCTGCAAAACCTGCTCGAATGCCTGGTAGTCGGCCGCTTTCTCGAACAACTGCATTCGCGCCACACCGCGATTCAAGACGTGAAAAACCATTCCACCAGGAGCTACCCTCGCTGTCCGTGGCATAACCGAAGCATAATCCAAAACTCCCCATCTTGTCAATATCGTACCTGTCCCGCTTTCTGTCTGCCCCAGCCCGATGGCTCTCACTTGCCGAGTACCTTGGGTAAGTCGGCCAAGACCGCCTCGATGTCGGTGTCGGCCATCCGAGCGAAGGCGTGGTTGGACCGGACAACGAGGTCATTCCACATCATCACCGTTACGCCCGCGCCCGCGGAGATTTTGTAGTTGAGCGGACTATCGGACGGTTTCAGCGTCGTGAGCGGGATGTGCTTCAGGTTCTTTTCCCGCGCAAGGGCCTTGAGCCGGTCCTCGATGTCGTCATTGGTCAAGAAGACGACGAAGCACTTCAGCCCGGGTGCGACATCGATCCGCGCGTCGATCCGCGCGATCAGCTCGGTCAGGGGCTTGGAGGTGTCCCGAGCGAAGATGCAGACCGTGGGGAAGATGCCATACCGGCATCGATAGCAGAGCGTGGTGCCCTGGTTCGGGCCGGTGACAGTCAGCACGGTGAACCCACTGGGACGCTCTCCGACCTGGAGGCCGGAAACCAAGGCGGGGGTGTCGGCCGACTGGGCGGGCGTCGCGATCAGAACCAGGAGACCGAGCAGGAATGTTCTCTGCATGGTGAGGACTCCGAAGGTCCGGCCGACGGATCGGATCGCCCGCCGTCGGCCGGACCGGCCGGTCACAGACTCGTGAGGAACCCGTGGCTCGGGGCGAAGAAGTATTCGCCGCCCAGGAGCTTGACGTACGGGGAGAAGTCGAATTGGACCTTGGCTGCCGAGTCGTCGCCGTATTTCGACGGCCACCGCTGGCCTCCGATCAGTTGCTCGCCCTGACCGCTGATCGGGTCGAGCCCGGTCTGCTGGCGTATGAACTGGAGGCTGTTCGACCACGTCGATTGCATGAGCTCGAACTGGTTCCCGATGTCGCTCTGGAAGCAGGTGAAGAGGAGGCCGACCGGCCAACCGGGCTTGGTTCCGCGCGGTGGTTGCTTCCCGAAGGGGACGCCTCGGCGCACGATGCGGTGGTTCCGCTCGAAGGCGAAGTCACCCGGGCCCGCGCCCGGGATGAACCGCTCGGTGTCGCCCCGCGGGTTGGTCTTGCGGATGTGCGCCTGGAACGGGCAACGACTTCCTACGTCACAACCGTCCGCCTGCGTGTCGTCGGCGTAGTTGAAGTTGGTGACCTTGTCCGCCGTTCTTCCCCCCCCCTGATCATGATCCTGTAACACCACCGGGGTCCCGTCTTGGAACCGGCCCACGGCGTAGGCCCCGGCCAGTTTGGGGTCGGTCCCCAGCGCCTGGGCCAATTCGGCAACGCGTAGACCCCAACCGGCCACGTTCTGCTCCAGCTTGCGGAAGACGAGAAAACTGCCGTAGCTGTCCTCACCCACGCCGTTCGGCTCCTTCACAAGCACGAGGTCGAGCGGCGCGGCGGGGTCCCATCGATCGTACCCCCCTTGATGGGCCTCCTCAATTTCCTCCTTGAAGAACAAGGGCTGGCTGATGCCATCGGCGTAGCCGAACGGCTCGATGTCCTGTATCCCGTCGGGCCCGAACCAGCGCACGCCGGGCTCGACCGTGAGTTTCTTAGTCAAGGGTTGGAGCACGCTCGTGAATTTGGACAGGGCGAAGTCGAGCAACTCGGGGTTATTGGCGGCCAAGAGGATGAGGGCGTGAATCTCTTCCTGATAGCCCTCTTCCCAGTCCTCGGGCGGGGGATCTTTGAGCTTCGTCGCCTCCTTCATCCCGTTGGCGAAGGTGTCCCCTTTACCGTGGGGGATTTGCTCCTCGGAAATCCCGAGGATATGGTAGCCCTTGTAGCTGAGGCAGAAGTTGCCGAACAGGCCAGCGTCCATCTTCACTTCGCGGAAGCGTCGTGCGCCCTTGACTTGCTCCGCGGCGGTCGTGACGTATTTCTTCGCGAAGTTGCTGATCCAGAGCCGGATCTCTTTGGACTTATCCGGTAGGAAGGTCACTAAAAGATAGGCGCTGTGTTTCCGGCCGTGCGGCTTGAAGATGTTGCCCTGAAGATCCGAGAGCAGCGGCTGTATCTCCGGATCGTCGAGAGCGAATTTGCCCACCTGCGTGATGTCGATTGCCATTGGAAAAATCCCCCTTAACCTGGTTGATGGTGTTCTGGGCGATGCCGGCCCGCTCTGTCCCTGGATTGATTCCCGTCTCCCTTTCCTCTTCTCCGGTCCCGGGCTCAAGGGCCCGAGGCGTCACGACGGCTCGCCGAGGCGGACCATCTTTGCGATCGACGGTTGACCCTGGTTGTTGACGTAGAACAGCATGTAATAGCCGGGCGGGTAGAGATCCCGGTTGGTCGGCGCGGTGTACTGCACCGACGCCTTGGTTTGATCCGGCGCGGGTACCTCGGGGACCTGCTTGAATTTGAGGTCGGCGAGGCGCTGGCCCAGGTCCCAGCCGTGGGTGACCGAGCCGAGCTTGATCAGGACGACCTTGGGGTCGGCCGTGGCGTGCTGGACCTCGATGTCCCCCGTGTTGCCGAAGGCGACGACACCCGGAACCTGGGCATCGGTGATCTCGGGGCGGGGGCCGGATTTGAACAGATACGGCGGCGAGAAGATCTCGACCTGCCAGTTCTCGACCGGGATGAAGCCGCGGCCGGGCGGGACGAAGCCGTAGGTCCCCTGGCGGTCGCGGGTAGTGTCGAGCCGGATGATCTTGCCGTCCGCCGACCGCGCGGCCCGACCTGGGTTCCCGCCGGCGACGAAGACCCGACCATCGGGCAGCAAGAGCGAGACGCAGTGATAGAGCCTCGGCTGGGTTCCGGGGTTCATGTATTCCAGGCGGTAGCCCCCCCGAGCCTTGTCGTCGGCCGTGAGCAGGATCGGCCGGACCAGGGGATCATGGTAGGGATAGTTGCCTCCGCCGACCACCAGGATCTGCTTGGTGGGAAGGAGCGTGGCGACGTGCATGATGCGTACATCCGTCGGTTTGGGCCCGAGGAAATCCTTGACCTCCTCCCAACTGCCCACCTCGCCGGGGTTCCCCGGGGCGTGGTATCGTAACAGGTCGGCGGTGATGCGCATCGTCGCGGGATCGCTGGGCGGGTTGCCCGGCCCGATATTGGTATCCTCGTAGCCGACCATCCCGCCGAGCGACAGGAAGTCGCCCGGGGACGAGTTGGGGTCGGGGACGGCCGAGCTGTAGACCTTCCGGACCTTCACCTTCGGGGACGAACCCTCGGGCACGGGCAAGTCGGGCCCCCGCTGGAACGTGATCTCCGGCGGGCCCCCGCCCCCGCGCGGCCCGATCTTCGCTAAGTAGGTCTGCCTCCCGCCGATGTTGCCCGCGCCGGCGCCTCCATCGTTCGTGATCAGCAGACGGCCGTCGGCGGTCGGATAGATCCTCGGGTAACTGTCCATCAGGTCTTTGACGGCGAACGGGCTGTTGGGCAGGTTGCGAATGTCCAACCACGACCATTGATTGGACCCGGGCTCCGAGGGCTTGTAGGGCCTCGAGGGGTCGTAGATCTCCACCCACGAGCTGTTGCTGAAGACCTGCGAGATGTTGAAGTCATTGGACGAGAGGCCGGAGAAGACGGCAATCCGACCATCGCCGAGCGGGACCGTCGACGGGTACCAGTGGCCGTCCTTCATTTGGCCGGCCGGTTTCCAGCTCTTGGCCTGCCAGTCGAAGACCCGCGCCAGCTTCGTGCCGAGGAACTGCTCGCCGGCATATAAACGCGCCGTGCCCCCCACGAACAGGACGTTCCCGTCGGGCAGGTGGACGTGGCCCCCGCAGAACGGATCGTTCGACTCGCCCTTGTCGTCGGGGGTGGCCCCGTCCAAACTGGGCGTCTCGGGCGATCTGATCCGCTCGACCCCCGACGGATTGGCGGAGGGCAAGGAGGGGTCGAAGAGGGCGGTGTTGTTCACCACAGCGTAGTCTCTCGAAGACACGCCATCCTGAATCGTTCCATCCCTCTCGATCCGATTGCGATTGCTGCTGCCGTTGACCATCAGGACCTTGCCGTTGGGCAGCAAGACCGCATGGATGGACTGGAGCCGGTCCTGCTCGGCGGGCAACGGCGGCACGATCCAACTTCCCTTGTCCTCGGGTTTGCCCTCGCTTGCCAGGCCGGGCATCTCCCCGGCCGCGAGTTTCGACCCCCCAACCCCGCCGATCGTCGCGAAGGCGACGAGCGCGGCGACGAACCCATCCCTGATGATCTTCCTGTCATAGCCTGCCATGATCGATTCTCCCTCATTCCACGGTTCATGGTGCGAAAACGACCGACTATCCTCCAACATCTCCGCCGGATGACCGAGCGTGAGCACGAGTCCGTCCGACGGAAACGGCGAAAGAAAAATGCATTTCTCAAAATCTCCAGAAATTTATAAATACAAAATTATAGGCTCATCCGGGATTCGGGGCGGCTACCCGACCAGCAGGCCGATCAAGGCTCCCAACAGCGCCTTACCACGCTTCCGGACGTTATGGACGAACTCGAAGAAGCCCAAGTACAGAGGCAGTTTTTCTTGCGAAAGCCCCCGGTGCGGGCGGAGCCACGAGCGGAGCAAAGATTAGAACCCCTCGATGGTGTTGAATGACCTTTATGTCCAGCTACCACATAGACCTCGTCGCATTCGACTTCGCCCTTGAGCGCCTCCGCGGGCTTGCGCTGGACGATCCCTTCGCGGAGCTTCGTGGTCATCGTCGCGATCTAAATCCAACTCCTTTCCGATTTGTTCATCGGAGAGATTCAACCCATGAAATTGATCAAGACACAACCGCCTGGAATCCCGGATGAGCCTTCTTAGTCTTAGTTACGTTGAAGGGTTGGCTAGCTTATTATTGTCGAAGGGGTGTAGTCAAAGGAATTCTTGAAAAAAGTCGAAAACCGACACTTCCCGCCGAACCCGACAGCCTCCGGCAGCAAGAAGGGCTTGGACTTGCGGTGAGAGGGCGGTAATTGCCCCTTGCAGAAGCTTCGACCGTCCGTCGGTCGATCAACAGTCGTGATCCCCGCTGAACCTATCTTGTGAGAGGAAGACAATCTGCAACATGTTATTTGGCAATTGGTTATGACATCAAACAAGGTCGTCCTACTGTGCACTATTTATGCTACTCGTGCTGTAAACCTAATAGAATTGAGAGCTTACATCGTGAAAGAATTACTCTTGACAGCAACACGATTAGCCCAACGTCATTCTTTGATCTGCCGCAACTCATTGAAATAATAGCAGTTACGAGATTCATGCCCTTATGTTTGGAGCGTACCAAGATAGTGATTTCTTTGCGAAATAGAGTACACATAAGTCTTTGTCTTGTAAGTGTTTAGGTTCTTCCGGAAATCGCTGGTCGATCAGAGAGCCTCTCTGACGATCGATTGTCCGAGGCTGACGCCGAAATCATAGCTAACAGTTCTTCTGACAATGCTTTACGTCGAAAAGCTGTCGGGTTCGGCGAGAAGTGTCCGAAAAATAGATAGGGCTTTTCGCATCGCGACGCCGATGCGAAAAGCCTCTTGGACGAAGCGTTTCGCCGGGGGATGGGGGGAGCGGCGGGGTGCGAATGGCGATGGTGGCAGCGGTGGGGAGGGTTGGAGGGAATGGGTCGGCGGTGTGAGCGAGAAATCGCTCCCAATGCGCGCAGCGTTAGAGAAGCCGCGCCCTCTTTGGCTGGAAGACGCGGCGCAAGGGTGTCGGAATCGGCGTTTCAGGTCACCTGCCCGTCAGGGTCACGGCACGCCGAAACGAGGATACTCGCCAAGGAACCGCGTCCGGCAACTACCGCAGTGGGGACATCGCGGCAGGGCCGCGTCGTGATCCGCCGCCTCGTCGACAGCTCGATCGGCCGGTTCCGTCAGCTCGCTCAACGCCTCCGAGAGACTTGATATCCTCAGCGGTTGCGCGGTGTCGGCTGGCGTCGCCAGGATCAAGAGCACCCAGGCACGATTGGACTGGTCGCGCTTCGAGGGGTGCCAGAGCCCGTAGTAGCGGACCTTGTGAAAGCCGCGTGGCAAGACGTGCTGGAGGAAGCGCCGGAGGAACTCAACGCCCGGCAGCCGCTCGATGCGCCACGCGTCGGCGCCGCGATCTTTCCAGCGGAAGGTCACATGGGTTTGGTCCATGCCGAGAATCCGTGCGTTGCTGATCGCCGTGCGAAAGACATACCGCGACAGATAGGTCAGCACGGCGTCGTTACCATGGCCGTAGTGCTTGCAGAAGGAGACCCACTCCCGGTGCCAGACGCCGGCCGGGATGACCGCGAAAACGGCCGGGGCCGCGGCCTCCAAGGCCGCGCGAAACTGCGCGGCGATCTTGCGGGAAAGGGCGGCGACCGGCACGAGGAACTCTCCCCGAGCCGGTTCCCAGTGCTGGCCATCGGCAGTGATCCCACCGCCGGTGATCAGCAAGTGGACATGGGGGTGATAGCCCAAGCGGCCGTTCCAGGTGTGCAGCACCGACAGCATGCCAGGCAGTGCCCCGAGGTGTCGTTTCTCGGCACAGAGATCCTTGACCGCCCCGGCCGACACCTGCATCAGCAGACCGTAGAGCAACTTCTGGTTGCGATGGAACACCGCGCGCAACTCCGAGGGCACGGTCACGACGGCGTGAAAATAGTCGCACGGCAACAGCTCGGCTTGACGCTCTTGGAGCCACTCACGGGCCTGGCTGCCATGGCATTTGGGGCACGCCCGGTTGCGGCAGCAGTGGTAGTGCCAGAACGTCTGATCGCAGTCGTCGCAGTGGTAGAGCCGTCCCCCCAGCTCTGGAGTGCAGCAGGCGGCGATGTCCGAAAGCGCCTTCTTCTGCGAGGGCATCATCCGGTGGCCGTATTGGGAGACGTATTGGGGACCGAATCGGCGGACGACGTCGGCCAACTCGACGTTGGCCTTGGGCGGGTAAACGCGGGGATCAACCATGGCTGGGCCTCCGTCCCTCGAAGAGACCGTCGGTGGTCTGGCACAGCAGTTTGCGGAGCTGGTCCCGCAGCGGCTCGGTCAGGTGGGTGTAGATCTCCGTGGAGCGCAGGCTCGAATGGCCGAGCAAGATCTGGATGATCCGGATGTCCACGCCCCGCTGGAGCATGTGCGTGGCGAAGCTGTGACGCAGCGAGTGCGGCCGGAAATCGGCGTTAAAGCCGCAGGCGTTCCGCGCCTGGATGAACGCGGCCCGTGCGGTCGCATCGGGCAGGTGGGTCGTCAGTCGCCGGCTGGGAAAGAGCCACCGCCGGCTGCGGTGGGTTTTCCAGACCTCGCGGAGCATCTGGAGGATCGACTCGGTGAGCGGGAGAACACGCTCCTTGTTTCGCTTGCCGATGACGCGCAGAACCATCTGCTTCGAGTCGACCGCGGTAATGGGCAGCGTGACCGCCTCGGTGATCCGCAAGCCATAGGCGTAGATGAGGGTGAAACAGCCGCGATAGATGGGCTTTTCCAGGGTGGCGATCAGGCGGCGGCAGTCCTCGTCACTGCGGACGTCGGGCAGCCGCTCCCGGCGTGGCCTGCGGACTTTTTTTTCGTGAACAGAGGCCAGTCGTAGCCGAGCGTGTTGAGGTAGAAGAACTTGAGCCCGGCGAACATGGGCGCGAACGTTCCCTTGGCCACGCCCAGGTCATCGCGGACGTAAAGGAGATAGTCCTCGACCTTCCGCTCGCTGAGCTGATCGGGCGAGACCAGGTAGTAGGCGGCCAGTTGGCGAACGGCGCGGAGATACTCGCGTCGGGTCCCTTCAACCAGCCCGGCGAGCTGCATGTCCTGGATCAGACGGTTTTTCAGTTCGGACATCGTGATACCCTTTCGTGCGTGGGGGCCAAAGATCTCCAGCCACAACGGCCGGAAATCCCAGGGTATCACACCCGACTCGTTCGACGGCCAGATCCCTTCCATCCTGCGCAACCACCCAGCCCGCTCCCCCCAGCCCGCGGCGAAGCCGCTTCGTCCAACACTTCCCGCCCTCGCTCGAACCGTTTCTGGCTGCTTGAACTCCGCGTTTCTCGGACTTTTCTAGACAAGTGGATTCGGAGGGGGGGGAGATAACGCTCCGCGCCCCACGCTCCACCGGCATCAGGCTGCGGCGGTGCTGGCTGGGTTGGCCAGGGAATTGAAGACGTTTTCGGCCGTGGTCTCGGCGGCGTGGATGCAGTCGGGAATTCCGATACCGTCAAAGGCGATGCCTGTCAGGAGGAGCCGGGGGTACTTGGTCAGCTTGCGCCTGATCGCCTCAACGCGGTCGAGATGGCCAAGGATGTACTGGGGCATGGCACGAGGATGGCGGGCGATCCGCAGCAAGAGCGGGTCACCTTGCACTCCGATCAGGCCAGCCATTTCCTGGGCGACCAGGTCGCCGAGCGAGGAATCGTCCAGATCGAACAGCCCGGGCTGGGTCGCACCGCCGATGAAGACGCGCAAGAGCACCGTACCTGACGGCGCGCGGCTGGGAAACTTGACGCTGGAGAACGAGACCGCCAGGATCGATCGGCCTTCGGTTGCCGGGACCACAAGGCCAAAGCCGTCGAGCGGGTGCTGGACCTGGTCGCGGCGGTAGGCGACGTTGACGATGACTGACGAGGCGTAAGGGATTGCACGAAGCTGAAGAGCCAGACCAGGGTCTTCCATGTCGATCATCCGGGCCGTGGAGTGAGCCTCGGTCGTGACGATCACGGCATCGGCTTCCACCGGCGGGCCGTCAAGCAGCTCGACCAACCAGGGAGACGCCGCACCCTTGCGGCTCAACCGGCGCACGGCTGAGTGAGTTCGAACGGTTCCCGGCGGCAGCGCGGCGGCGAGAGTCCGTGGCAGCACGTCCATCCCATCGGCCAGCGAGACGAACATGCCATAGCGAGCACCCGACGCGTGACGCACTTGCTGGCGAGTCGCGCGATCGCGCGATTGCTGCCGCCAGGCAGCGCGAATCAGGCTGCCGTGCTCCCGCTCCATGGCCAGGTACTGGGGGAGTGTGGCCTTGAGACTCAAGTCGTTGGGATCGCCCGTATAGATTCCGCCCACCAGGGGCTGCACCAGGCGCTCCAAGGCCTCCCGTCCCAGCCGGCGTCTGACAAACGCCGCCAGGCTCTCCTCAGTGTCCTCATCCCGCCGGGGAACAACCAGATCCAACAGCACCCGGAGCTTGCCGCGCCAAGACAGCACGGGAGTCGTCAATATCGGCAGGATGCGGTGCGGGACCATGAGCACAAAGCCTTCCGGGACCGGTGCTAACTGCCCTTTCCTCACGACGAACGAACGGCGGTGGCTGGAGTCGGTTTCCATGAGCTGGTCCGTCAGCCCAAGTCGGGTGCAGAGGTCGATCCCCCACGGTTTGTTGGTGATGAACGAATCGGGTCCACCCTCGAGAGTGAAACCGTTCACGCGTTCCGTCCAGATGACCCCCCCGATCCGGTCCTTCGCTTCGAGCACCACGACCTCAATCGGCTGGCGCGATGATGCCGCCAGCTCGTGGATTCGATGAGCCGCGGCCAGGCCAGAGAGCCCACCCCCGATCACGACCACTCGAGCGAGTTTTTTGGAGGTCGGAGTACGCTCGACCAAGTCCATTTTCTCCTTCAACTTTCAATAGGCGCGCGGCCGAAGTGCATGTATGCAAAGACGCCGCCCTTTCCCAATGATTCTAGCATCCTCAGCTTCCGGCCGCGAGGGGCACGACGGATCGGGTGCCCAGGTTAGTGGGTGGACTGAGAGAAGTTATGGACCATATCCACCAGTGCCCGGACATGATCGACGGGGGTTTGTGGGAGAATTCCATGGCCGAGGTTGAATATGTGACCGGGCCGGCCGCCGGCCTGCTCGAGGATGCGGCGCGCCTGCCGCTCGATTTCCGGTAAGTCCGCGAACAGAACGACGGGATCGAGATTCCCTTGCACGGCAACCTGGGAACCAAGTCGTTTCCAGGATCGGGCCAGGTCGACCCGCCAGTCGAGTCCGATCACCGACCCGCCGGCGTCGCGTTGCAGCTCTAACAGCGATCCGGTGTCGGTGCCGAACTGAATCGCCGGCACGGCGGGATCAAGCTCGGCAAAGAGTCGAGCCATGTGAGGCTGGACAAACCGGCGGTAATCCTCCGGACCGAGGGTTCCGACCCAGCTATCAAAAATCTGCACGACCTGGGCGCCGGCCGCAATTTGAGCGTTCAAGTAAAGCGCGGTGGAATCAACGAATCTCGTCATCAGCGCATTCCAGGCCCCGGTATCCCGGTACATGAATGCCTTCGCGGTCTCGTAATGACGCGACCCTCCTCCTTCGATGGCGTAACACGCCAGGGTGAACGGAGCCCCAGCGAAGCCAATGAGCGGTGTCGCGGGCTCGAGAGCGGCCCGGATCGAGCGTACGGCTTCGTACACAAAGTTTAGTGGAAATGGATCTTGCAGCGGACGGACACGGTCGACATGACCGGCTTCGCGAACGGGATTGTGAATGATCGGGCCTTCGCCCTTGGCAAACTCGAGGTCGAAGCCCATCGGCTCGAGGATCAGAAGGATGTCCGCGAACAGGATGGCCGCATCGACCCCCAGGACCTCGGCCGCCGTGACCGTGACCTCGGTGGCCAGATCGGGACGCTTGCAGAGCTCCAGAAACGGCACTTTCGAGCGAATGGCGCGATATTCGGCCATGTAACGTCCAGCCTGCCTCATCAACCAGATCGGCGTGACCTCCGCCCGTTCGCGGCGACAGGCTTTGAGAAAAGAGCTGTTCCAGAGGGGGGCGAGTACCTTGGGCTGCTGTTGAGGCGGCAGAGATTCGGGCATGTCGTTCTGGCTCGGAGGAACAAGGACTCAGGGTCAAGAGGACACATTCTATCCACCTTGCGTTATTGCGGCGAATCCGTCCGGAGATCATCGCGTACAATAGCTTGAGGAGGGCCCGGTCCGGCCCGGTGGGGCAGCACTGGCTGCGTGGCCCCCGAGTTGCCGGCGTTTAAGGGGCTGGAGCGATTCCATGATCGCTCGGCCACCGGTTCTTGAGCAGGCGCGAGAAGTCAAACATGAAGGAAGCCCCGTCCGGCCAGTCGCCGTATCTCGTCTCTGATCCGGTTTCAAGCGCCCAGGATTCCGCCTTCGACGCTCTCGAGCGGACGCTCCGCCACTCCGGCCCGCCAGGGGCGTTCGAGCAGCTCATCGAGCACCTGGATAAGGCCGGAGACTACCACTCGCTTCTGGACGCACTCTTGCTCAAGGCTCGTTATGACTTGAATCCGCCGCGGGAAGACATGGTTTATTTCCTGGCTGCCCGGCTCCAGGAACCACCTGCCGCACAAGCTCGAGCTCCGCGATCGGCGTCAGCCGGCCCATGACGAAGAATTCCCTCTCGAGCCTGCGTTGGTCACGACAACCGGGGCCAGTTGCCAGACGCCATTGCCCTGTTGCACCCAGTGATAGCCTGGCGGCGCAGTCCAGATCCCCTGGTCTTGCGGAGTGTAATAGGCACGTTTTTGCTCCTCGGCCAGCACGCTGGACTCCTCGGCGCCTGCCACGAAATAGATGAAAGCGGC
>JBAUOX010000537.1:0-5335 GCA_049579985.1 Isosphaeraceae bacterium
ACTCGAACTTGGTCAGCTCCTGGCGGTAGGTGTAACCCATCGACCCCGACAGGTCCATCACCAGGTAGCCGGTCAGGTTGGTCTCGGCCTGGAACTTCTTGATGTAGAAGCGGTCGGTCTTGGCGTATACGTTCCAGTCCACATCCGAAATGTTGTCGCCCGCGGTGTACTTGCGGTGCTCGGAGAACTCCACCGAGAAGCCCTGGAACGGGCTGGCATGCAACCCCGCGATAAAGCCCTCGACGATGAACTTGGCGCGCAGGTCCAGCCGCGCCACCTGGCGGATGACCTCGGGCTTCAGATACTTTTCGGCGGTGGACATGGACCTGCCTCGAGTTCCTCTCTTCACAAAACTTCGAAGATCTTGGACGACGAGGTGGCAATCAAGATCTTCGCGCTACTGTCCCAATGAGTGACGACTCCGACGAGCTGGCTCCACTCAGGACTCCACTCTCGCGAACTCCTGCCCGAGGCCCCGGTCCGCCAGACGGGACTTCCACTGAGGCCGTAAGCCCCACGCGGCCTTTGACCCGGGAGGCTTTGCCCTTCTTCGAACACCTCCGACCAGTCCTTGATCGCGCTCGGCTTCGTCTCGGGATCGACGATGTGGTCCGGTTCGACCCAGAAGTTGAGCGCGAATTGATGGGGCTCAAGGAAGTCGTCATCGAGGAACTTGTAAGCCGGCAAGTCCTGATCGAACTGCTCCCTCTCTTCGGCCGTTATGTCCTTCTCACGATATCTGACCATCGCTCCATAAGCGAGTGACTCAGAAAAGCTGGCATTCCCGCCGAGCGTGGTGAAGCGGCTAAAGCGTTGTGGAAATCCCTGGACAAAAAGGTAGTCCCTCAGGATCGACTTGGGGTCCCGATCGATTCGATCACCGGGCCAGAATCGTTTCTGCTCCCCTAGGGGGAAGCGCCTCTCCGGGTAGTAGATGGCGAGATCATACGAGTCCTGATAGCGTATCTCGCCCGCGACAATCGCGGGCGCCTCGGCGTTCCCGCGAGAAAACGTGAGACTCACGAATCTGCCAGTGGCCGCTGCCTCCCTGAGGACGTGAGCCGCGGTCACGATGGCCTGCCGTCCGGCAAGCTCGCAGAAGAAGCCGGTGCCGCGAAACTGACCCGTCTTGTCGTCGATCACGCCGATGACCTGCGTGAGGTAGGGCAGCGTGTATGCCGCCATCGCCTTGATGGCGGACTGGATGAACAACCGCTTGTCGATTTCCGTGAGCATGAGCCGAGACCCCGCGTCGAATAGGCGTGGATTCAGCGTTCAACAACCTGGAAGTCGCGATCGCTGATGGCGTCAAGCACAATCTGCCCTGGCACGACGAGAAGATACGCGACGTAGCAGGCGGCGTCGAAGATAGCCTCTTGGTGCGAGGGAACCTCGAGGCTACATCCCTCATCGAAATAGACGCGCCCGGACTCGTCCCCCGAGATGTCGCCGGACACCCGGGCGATCGATCCCTCAAGAGATACGGTGACGCCCACTATGACGGGATCATAGTCGTTGCCGTCCAGACGATAGAAAACTCGGTAGCTGAAGAGAGGAAAGGCCCGGGCCGAACTCCGGCCTGATTTCCACGCAGTAGCGGGGGCGCGACTGAGGACCCAACTCGCGAGCGTCCCCAGGATTTCCTGGACTGCCCGGTGGATGGAGTCCCAATCAAACGAGTCGGTCGTGCCCGCTGGTTCTTTAAGCAAGGGAAACCACGCGGTTCCGTGCAGATCCGCCCCGAGGACCGCACTCGGGATGGACACCGCAAGGTCCTCGCCTGCGACAACTTGCATCTGAAAGTCGGCGACGCGCTCGATTTGCGGGGTGATCATCGCGGCCTCCGGACCGTAGCGACCAAAGCCTGCTGCACGATTTCGGTCAGCCGGTGAACCTGATCGGTCCCGCGAGTCGCGGCCCATTCCTCCAAGAGTACCCGGTCGACTTCGCCATCCGGGGTCGTGGGAGCGATCGAGACGTGCCCCTCGCGTCCTCCTTCGAGAAGCGGTTGATCCTCCAAACCTCGAAGCGGCAATTGCAGCAGATCCAGATCGATGACTTGTGCTTTGCCACCCGGAGGCACGGCGAGTTCGAGAGTCGTATAAGTCGACAGGCCGGGGGATTGGCCAGGTTTCCCAACCGTGTCTTTGATCATTCTAGGGGTCAGGTTATCCTCCCGGCCAGAACCGCTCCGGTAGACCAGCCACGTCATCGACCGTCGCCACTCTTTCTATCGTAGGGCAATTGTGCCGCCTGACCAGATCGTTTCCGGAACTCATTTTGTTCGCTCGTACTTCGGTGTCTCCGGCTCGCGGGTCTCACTCAAGAGCCGCTTCACGAGGCTCTCGGTGGTCTGCCCCTCGGCCTGCGCCTGAAAGTTGGTGCTGATGCGATGGCGGAGGACCGGAATCGCAACCTTGCGGACATCGTCGAGCGACACGCTGAAGCGGCCATCCATCGCGGCCATGGCCTTGCCGGCCAGGATCAGGTTCTGCCCGGCCCGAGGGCCCGCGCCATAGTCCACCAGGTCCTTGATGAACTGCGGCGCCTTCTCGTCGTTGGGACGCGTCGCGCGAACCAGCCGGGCCACGTAATCGACCGTGTACTCCGACACCGGCACCGACGTGACAAGCTTTTGCAGATTCACGATCGCCTTGCCCGAAAGCACCTTCTTCAGGTCAGGAACTTCTCCCTTGGTCGTCGACAGCAGAATCTTCTTCTCCTCCTCCAGCGACGGGTAGCCCACGCGGATGTCGAACATGAACCGGTCGAGCTGCGCTTCCGGAAGTGGATAGGTTCCCTCCTGCTCGATCGGGTTCTGTGTGGCGATCACGAAGAATGGATCGGGCAGATGCATGGTGTCCTGGCCGACCGTGACCTCGCGCTCCTGCATCGCCTGCAAGAGGGCCGCCTGCGTTTTGGGAGGTGTCCGATTGATCTCATCGGCCAGGATGATGTTGGCGAAGATCGGCCCGGGAACAAAACGAAAGGTCCGACGCCCGGCCTCCGGCTCCTCCAGCACGTTGGTCCCGGTAATGTCCGAAGGCATCAGGTCCGGGGTGAACTGGATGCGCTTGAAGCTGACATCAAGAATCCTGGCGATCGAGCTGACCATCAAGGTCTTGGCCAGACCGGGCACTCCCACAAGCAGAACGTGCCCCCGCGTGAAGATCGACGCCAGGATCAGCTCGATGACGTCGCGCTGACCGATGATGACCTTGTTCAGCTCGGCGGCCATGACGTCGCGTGAATGTCGAAACTCGTCAAGAAGCTGCGTGATCCGGTCACCGACAGTTGACATGCGAAAGTCCGACCTGACAAAAAAGTGGAAACGCTGGTATATCCCGAATTTAGACACCGCCAGGCGACCCGCTTTCGATACCGCCTCGGCCCGGACCGCCGCTGGCCTGCTTCATGGCGACGACGAATGGTCAGGTCATGCCCATTGTAGCGCGGCGTGAATGCTTGATTCAAGCGCGCCAGCACCTCGAGACACGCGATCGTCACCATCGCCGCGGCGACTGGCCGGCAACTCCCGTTCGGCCTTTAAGTCCCAATACGACAAGTGGTTACAGAAACTGGATTTCGCAGTCAAGCTCACTTGGACAAACGTCCATGACGAGTCACAATCTCCAATTTGGTCAGGAGTTGCGACTCCAACACCACTTGGTTGTTCAGTAATGAGACCGGGAATCACCGCAGTCCGGACAACATCCACGACGCCACGAGTCGCTGAGGCCCCAACTCCCCGGCACGGCCGCGTCGGGCCTTGTCGATCGGCGTCGACTTCCGTCATAGTGAAGTGACGGTGGTCCGATCGCGTCGTCCTCGTTCGACCTGATACCGGGAGCCAGCCATGCATCTTCCTCCCAAGGCTCGATCCTGGATCGTGATCGGTCTGGCGGCCGGGCCGTTCCTTGTTCTCTCGATGGGCCCGAGCTCACTGCGTGCGGCCGTCACCCGCGACGAGGTCGAGCGTGCCATCCGGGATGGAGTCCGCTACCTCAAGCAAGAGCAGCGCGGGGATGGTATGTGGGCTGACGTACACGGCGATGCCCGCACCGGAACCACCGGCCTGGTGACCCTCGCCCTCTTGACCGCCGGTGAGAAGCCCGACTCGCCGGCTGTCCGTAAAGCCATCGATTACCTTCGCACATTCGGGCCCGACCAGCTCAACAGCACCTACGCGATCGCACTTCAGACCATGGTCTACGCGGCTGCCGAGCCCGAGCGCGACATGCTCCGGATCGCCGCCAACGTGAGCTGGCTCGAATCGGCCCAGATCAAGCCGGGAGACCCCGTCCCCTGGCCCGGTTCCTGGACCTACTCCAGCTCCAAGCGCACCCAGCCCGGCGACAACTCCAATTCCCAGTACGCCCTGCTCGGCCTGGGCGCGGCCAGCGAGGTTGGAGTGCCGGTCAAGCCCGAGGTCTGGGCCATGGCGCGAGCCTACTGGGAGCATTGCCAGAAGGGTGATGGGAGCTGGGCCTACACGCCCGATTCGGCGGCTTCGACGGCCAGCATGACCTGCGCGGGGATCTCCAGCCTGGTGATCACCGGTCTGAAACGCTTCCAGGGCCGGGAGTCCCTCCATGGAGAGCTGATCAACAACTGCGGCAAGGGGGCGGCCAGCATCAGCCTCCAGCGCGGGATTGACTGGCTGGCCAACCACTTCCAGGTCGGTCAGAACTACGGGAACGGCCAGCAGTGGAAGCTCTACTACCTTTATGGCCTCGAACGGGCCGGCCGGCTGGGTGGGCTGCGTTTCTTCGGCCGGCACGACTGGTATCGCCTGGGGGCCGAAGAGCTGGTTCACGACCAGAACAAGCTTTCGGGCTTCTGGCAAGGCGCGCTGATCGAGGCCGACAGGACGGTCGCAACCAGCTTCGCGCTTTTGTTCCTGGCCAAGGGCCGCGCGCCGGTCCTGGTCAACAAGCTCCGCCACGGGCCCAGGAGCGACTGGAACAACGACCCCGACGACGTCCGCAACCTCGTCGCCGTCGTCTCCCGCGACTGGAGAAACCTCCTCACCTGGCAGGTCATCGATCCCGCCGTCGCCTCCGTCGCCGATCTCCTCCAGGCGCCCATCGTCTTCCTCACTGGTCACAGGATCCCCGAGCTCAATGGCCTGGCCAAGCAGAACCTTCGCGACTACGTCGAGCAGGGCGGGTTCCTGCTCGCCGATGCCTGCTGCTCCAGCCCCGAATTCGATTCCGGCTTCAAACAGCTCATGCAGGAACTCTTCCCCGATCAAGGCTTCTAGCTTCGGCCCCTTTCCGATGATCACCCCGTCTGGAGGGCCAAGCACCTCCTGACCCCGGGCGCCTATCCCCTC
>JBAUOX010000538.1:0-2926 GCA_049579985.1 Isosphaeraceae bacterium
CGTAGATACCTTGAGTGTCCTGTAGAGCATACGGAAGCCGCGATACACCTTGGAGAGGGGTGAGCTCGGCCCAGCCTCCGACCAGATCTTACGGTCCCAGGGCCGACTACAGATTGCGCGTAACGCCAGGCACGACGCTGCCTTGGAGGCGCCCATGTGTTGGAGGGCGCGCATGAAGGTGATGTCTTCCATGGCCCGGACCCAGGACTTCAGGCCCGCCGGGACCGCGCTGAGCTCGTCCATTTTCCGTGCCGCGGGGAAGGTGTCGCGCTCCGGAAGCCGCGGCACGACGGCCTGGGGGAACCGCTGCTGGAAGCTCTCGATGGCCGTCGCGTAAAGGTGCCATGCCGAATGCGTTGTCTGCTCCCAGCGGTAGCCATCGAGGATCGTCCGGCGCGCCGCCTGGGCCATGCGTCTCCGGAGGTCTGGGTCCGTAGCCAGCGCGGCGGTTCGCTCGACGAAGATATTTGCATCGTCAATCGGGGCCAGGAACGCGTTCTCGCCGTCGCGGACGAGCTCCGGGGCCATGCCGACGGGCGTTGTGACGCAGCAGACGCCGCTGCTCATCGCCTCGATCAGGGGCACTGGCCCACCCTCGATCCGGGCGGTGACCCAGT
This sequence comes from Isosphaeraceae bacterium, assembly GCA_049579985.1. Lineage (GTDB taxonomy): Bacteria > Planctomycetota > Planctomycetia > Isosphaerales > Isosphaeraceae > Aquisphaera. The sequence goes on from JBAUOX010000538.1 coordinate 618, forward strand.
ACAAGTCGAGGCATCGATAGACGTCCGCCAGGTCGTCGCGGTCCAGGACAAAAGGCAAATGGAGGCAGACGCCTCCCTGCTCGACCTGACGGGCGACGATATCGGACCAGCCCGGCCCAATGATGAGGCACGCGGTCTGGGGCAGCTCGCGGCGCAGCGCGGTGATTGCCTTGACAAGGACATCGGTGCCCTTGCGGTTGTAGCTGTCGCTGCTCCGCTTGGCACTGAAGCCGACGACCAGCGCTTCCTGCGGCAACCCCAACCGCGCCCTCAGATTCGCGCGCTCGACCGGTTGCGCTGGCCGGAACTGCTCGGTCTCGACCCCCATGGTGATGCGGACCAGCTTCGAGGGGTCGACGCCGACCGACGCAAGGTGATCGTGCCACTGCCGGCATATCGTCATCACCGCGTCGCTGCGAGGCTCCGCCTCGACGCTCCGATGGTCCTCCACGTGATAGATCGATGTGACGCACGGGACCTTTCCCTCGAACTCGGGGAGCAGCAATGTCCCGATATGGGGCGTCAGGAAGTGGGCGACGTCGATGCGGTCGGCCAAGTGGCCTCCCCGGCGCATGAGCTCGGGAAGGACGGAATGCGAGCAGATCGTCGGCTCGATCCAGGGATTGTGCCGCGCAATCTGCCGTGCGATCGTCGCGGTGACCCAGTAAGCGGAGTCGGGGACGAACAAGACCCGGAGCTTCGAGGTACGAGTGTCGGTATTCATAGCACTCTGATACGGTCTCGTGGTTCGGTTCTAGCGATCATGGTCCGCCGGACCCGCACCTTGCAGTGTCAGCGCCGACGTGGAACCCCGCCGTCAAAGGCGCTCTCATCCTACTTTCGCGCCGTGATCCTCATATCTCGTCCCGGATAGTGTGTCTGCGTGGCGTGGGACGAGTCGACATAACCGAACCCGATCTCCCGCAAGGCGCCTCGAAGCTCCCGGGAGCTCCAGACGTAGCGGTGCGTCTCGAAATCGATACGGTCCCACTGGTTGCCGTAAAACTGGTTTCGGGCGAGCTCGCGCTTCCGTCGGCTGGGGTGGAATAGCCAGAGCACGCAGCGATTGAAATCGGCCACCTCGATCACCACGACCCCACCGGGCCTGAGCATACGGTGCCAGTCCCGCAGCATGTCAATCGCTTCCCAGCGGGTGAAGTGGTCGATCGTGTGCGACGTGAATATCTCGTCGATGCTCTCGTCCGGCAGGCCGAGGTTGCGTATGTCCGCGAAGACGTCGGCGATGCAACCGTCGCGCGACTCATCGCGTTTGCTCTCATCGTGCGGATGGAGGTCGACGTTGATGAAGTCGAGCCATCGGACGCCGCCACAGCCGAGGTGCAGCTTGATCGGCCGCGACTCGTGTGCCCTTAGGTACTCCGCCAAGCTCGTGTTCATCAGAGACGATACCTTGTCGCCTAGGTCAGTGGGCATGAGTCAGTAGCCTCTGCTTTATTCGGCTCCGCTACGCGGCGGGTTGGCTTGATGTGATCTAATCTACGCATACTGTTCAGAAGCATAACATTAATGCCGAGCGAGATGCAAGCCAGATAAATCTTGCAATGATTGTATGTTTACCTAATTATGTTCTGCCTGGGGGATTCTTCCTGGCGTTGACCCAGTATGTGCCGGCGAAGTCTTTGACCTCTGTTCCGATCTCCGCCATCGCCAGGACCTCGTAAGACTCCTTGAGCAGATACTTGATGCCATACTCCGTGAACCTCCAGAAGTCCTGAGGAGCCAGGTGAATGGCCTGCCGGAACGGCAAACCCAGGAGCAAGATTCCTCCCGGCCTCAAGATTCTTGTGATCTCAGCGAAGCCCTTGCGGAACTCGTCCACGTGCTCGCGCACGCCCGAGCAGTAGATGCAATCGTACGAAGAACTGGTCATCTCGGGCATCGAGCGAACATCGATCACCAGGTCACAGCCTCCCATCGGGACCACCTCGGATGTCGTGCAGGAGGTGGCCCCGGGGAAGTAATTCCGGTACTTCCGCCCCTCGCCGTCATTGTCGTCGAGGCTGCCAATCGACAGAATAGCGCCCCCGATGTCCTTGCACTGAGCACGGAGCCACCGATTCGAATCCGCTCGAACTCGAGACGGGCCAGGTTGTGGTTTGCCGACCAGGTCCCGGGCGAATCGTTTCACCGCTTGAGGCATGATGTACCGCGCTACGTTCTTGACGGGCTCGAGAGGCATTTTCCTCAGCCTTTCCGTCTCACTTGCTGCTGTGCTTGGGGAGGGCTCGACAATGTCGGTCCGGTTGGGCCGGGGACTACGTATCCGCCTCGCGGAGCCAATTCGAGTG
>JBAUOX010000539.1:0-2818 GCA_049579985.1 Isosphaeraceae bacterium
GCTATCATGGTTTTCATAGACCCTTGCGATCTGAGAAAAACCTGATCGGGAACCGACAGATGGCCAAAAAGAAACGGAAGCCGTCCAAGCGATCTCCAAAACGTGCCATTCGTTCGAGACCCAAGTCGTTTTCCCCGCCCGAACTCCCTGACCGGAGGGCTATGGAGGGGGTCATGAAGGGGTTTCTGGGCGAGATGTTGGGGGGACCGGCTGCTGGGACGCCGCTCGACAAGGCCCAGAAACTCATGTATCAGGCGTTCGGAACTCCCGACCCCGAGGAGCGGGCCAGGCTGGCAAAGCGAGCGCTTGACCTCTGTCCTGACTGCGCCGACGCCTATGTCTTGCTCGCCGAACACACCAAGAGCCGCAAAGAAGCCCTGGAGCTTTTCGAGGAAGGGGTCGCCGCTGGAGAAAGGGCGCTCGGACCCAGGGCGTTTCAGGAAGATGTCGGACATTTCTGGAGTCTGCTCGAAACCCGTCCCTATATGCGTGCCCGTGAAGGACTGGCAAGCAAGCTCTGGACCATGGGGAGGCGGGACGAGGCCATCAAACACCTCCAGGACATGCTGCGGCTCAACCCCGGTGACAACCAGGGAGTCCGATATACGCTGGCCGGGTGGTTGCTCGCCGAAGGGCGGGACGAGGAACTGGCCCGCCTTCTGAAGGAATACGATGAGGGTTCGGCGAACTGGGCTTATACCAAGGCCCTGGTCGCTTTTCGCCAGAACGGGGACACGCCCGAGACCCGGAAGCTCCTCAAAGTGGCCCAGAAGGCGAACAAGCACGTCCCGGCCTACTTACTTGGCTGGAAGCCTTTGCCGCAGGAACGACCCAGCTCTTACAGCCCTGGCGATCAGAACGAGGCGGTTTTCTACGTGGGCACCGCCCTGAGCGGTTGGAAGGAGACCCGGGGAGCGACTGCCTGGCTTAAGGAGGTGGAACAAGGGACAAAAACGAAACGAACTGAGCAACCCAAGGCTCAGGGACCGACTCCTCTGGTCAAGAAGCGACTGCAACGCCTCCCCCAAGTCTTCGATGTCTGGCAGGCCGATTTCCGCCCACTCCCGTCTTGGATCGAGGAAAAAGGCGAGCGATATCAACCCTGGATCGTGATGGTGACAAGCCGCACCGATGACCTGATTCTGACGCAAGAGATGACCGCAGAACCGCCCTCCTCGGCCCTGATCTGGGACACCCTGGCTGTCGCCATGGAGCGACCAGCCACCGGAGACCCGCATCGACCCGTCGAGTTACACGTAGCGCAGAACGAGCGCTGGGATGAGTTGAGTCCCCATCTCGACGAAATTGGGATAACTTGCGTGCCGACAGACGAACTCGATCAGTTGGATTTCGTCTTTGATAGTCTCTCCAAGCATTTGACCAAAGATGAGCGTCCCGGACTTCTGGAGATGCCGGGGATCAACCCCGAGCAAGTGGCCGGTCTCTACCGAGCGGTGGCTGGGTTCTACCAGAGAGCCCCCTGGCGGAAGTTGGGTTACGAAACGGCGATCAAGGTCGAGTGCGACAAGTTCGAGAGTAGCCCGTGGTACGCCGTGGTCATGGGGCAGTCGGGGCTGACGTTTGGAGTCTCCCTTTACGAGGACCTGGATATCCTGAGGAAGACGTGGTCAGATCGAATCACGGAGGAGGAGAACGCCAGAGAGACGGTGGCCCTGACGCTCCTCTTCGGGGACGAGACGGAGATTTCGGTCCTCGATTTGGAGGCGGTTCGGAAACACGGCTGGGACGTGGCGGGACCGGAGGCGTACCCGTTGATCTTTCGGAAGGAGCGGGGAATGACGATACGACCACCGTTGGCCTGGGAACTTGAACTGATGGAGGGCTGCCTCCGAGCGATACCAGCTTTCATTGCCCGGCACCGCCCCGGTGATCTCTCCAAGCACAAGATGACCGTGCCAGTGGCGTCGGGGACGCTGACGCTGATTCTGTCGTGGGTCGAGGACTGAGACGATTGATTCCCGCTCCCCTGACTCTGTATCCCCGAGGAGGGCACAACAGCCATCCCCGTGACCATGGAATCGGACGACATGATGGTTCTTGAGCCCTGGGATTGCGAGTCCCATTAAGAACCGTCATCAGTACAGAGGAGTAATCCGATGGCGACCATCACATACCTCAAAGGCGATGCCACCCAGCCCCAAGCGGCGGGAAACCGGATTATCGCCCACATCTGCAACGACCAAGGAGGATGGGGGAAGGGATTCGTCGGTGCCCTCTCCAAGCGGTGGGATGGTCCGGAAGCAGCCTATCGGTCCTGGTACGAGGATCGCTCCAAGAACGACTTCGGGTTGGGTGCGGTTCAACTCGTCTCAGTCGAGCCGAACCTCTGGGTGGCCAACATGGTCGCCCAGCACGGATATCAGGCGACAGCCCAAGGGCCTCCGATCCGCTACGATGCCGTCCGAATGTGCTTGAAGCAGTTGGCGGCTGAGGCCAAGAACCTGGAGGCGAGCGTCCACATGCCCCGCATCGGTTGCGGGCTTGCCGGTGGTAAGTGGGAAGAGATTGAGCCGATCATCACCGACGAACTCACTTCGCAAGGAATCGAGGTCTCGGTCTACGACTTTGGTTAAGGGGACACGACCGGCCAACCTATAAGCCTTGGCAGTTCAGGATTGATTCTCGATCACGACTTTGCCTTCCCATCGCTTCGACAAATCCCGGCTCAGAAGCAGGTATTCCTTCTACGAAGCAGAGACCTCCAATGTGATCGTCCCGTCGTAGCCGGCTCGATAGGGGGAATCGATGATGGCGTCGAAGAGTTGGTCTTCGATCTCATGGAATTCGGTGTCCCCCA
>JBAUOX010000540.1:0-4643 GCA_049579985.1 Isosphaeraceae bacterium
AAGGGGACGTGAACCGTGGTGAAGAAGATCACGACCAGGCCGATCCAGGCCGCGACGGCGAGCGGAATCAGCAGGATCATGCTCATCCAGAGCCAGTATTCCCGTGACGAGGCTTGATTGCGAAACAGTTGCTCGACGAACTGCTTGGGGTACTGGGTGCGGAAGACGCTGAGGCGGTAAACTCCTGGCTGAACAAGAAAGGAACCACCCATGTGCGGATGGTTACGGAGGAAGCCGTCGTCCTCTCGAAAGGCGTATTCCGAGCCCGCGAAGACGAGCCGGCCGGTGGGCACATGGAATTCCTCGATCGTCTCGGGCTCGACCGCGCAACGTTCGAGCTCCCTGGGAACACGCTCATCAATGTAGGCGTGGAGCGAGTATCCGCCATCTCCATCCACCGTGATCCAGCAGGCCCTGCCTTCCCGGTCCAGCCGCTCGAGGATCTCGACGGAGCCGCTCTGGAACAAGCGTTCAAAGTCTCCAGGGAGCGCACCGGGATCGAACAGGAGCAATGACGACGCATCGGTTCCCGCCTCGATCACGTGCCGCATGACCCTGGTCCTGGCCCCTTTTGCTATGAAGGTTCGCCTGCTCGAGAGGCCCGTCAGCGACTTCGAACCCATCTCTTGCCCCCTACGGTACCCCCTTGCTCTCCGCACGGTCAAACGCGCACGCGTATAATGCAAAGTGCGAACACGGCGGGTGGCGACGAGATCGGGAGATGCACTCATGACGACGACAACCGAGGTCTGGGAAATCCCCATCGCCGGGATGACTTGCGATCATTGCGTGCGCACCGTGAGCCAGGCCCTCAGCTCGGTCCCGGGTGTCGAATCCGCCAAGGTTGATCTGCCAGGCGCCCGGGCCGAGGTGAGCGTGGATTCCTCCCGCGCTGACCTCGAGACCTTACGCACCGCCGTCGAGGCAGCCGGTTACTCGGTCCCCATCGCGAACGGGAGAACGATCGACCCCGCGGCCGCCCCGGCCGAGCCCATGAATCAACTGGTGACGATCGGTTCGATACCCCGCCCGGCGCCGGGGCCTGAGCCGTCCCGACACGAGCCAGCCACGGCTGCCGCCGGAGGCCGTGAGGAATGGGATCTCTCGATCGGCGGCATGCATTGTGCCAGTTGCGTGGCCCGGGTCGAGGACGCGCTGGGCGGCGTCAGCGGGGTTCATGAAGCCCGGGTCAACCTGGCAACGGAACGGGCGACCGTGACTGTCGATCCCAGCCGCACCGATCTCGACCAGCTCGTCTCCGCGGTGGCCAGGGCCGGCTACACGGCCCGGTGGCAGACGCTCTCGTTCGGTGCGCAGGCCGCCGAGCAGCTCCGCCGCGAGCGCCAGGACCAAGTGAGTTACTGGAGGAGGCGGCTCGCAGTCGGGATCGCCGGCGTGGTTCCCCTCGTCCTGCTCGGGCTGGGCTCGATGTACCGCTCGATGTTCCTGCCGGCTCTCCAACAGGCCGCATGGGTCGGCTGGTGCATGTTCGGTCTGGCGGCGATCCTTCAGGTTTACCTGGGCGGACCCTACATCCGCGGGGCCTGGCAACGGCTGCTCCAGCGATCGTCGAACATGGATACCTTGATCGCGCTGGGGACCTCGACAGCGTTCCTTTACAGCACGGTCCACTTGCTTCTCGGTCATATACACCAGGCCCATTTCTTCATGGATGCCGGGATCATCCTGACCCTGATCACCCTGGGCAAGTTCCTCGAAGTCCGCTCGCGGGGGACGGCCGCGGAGGCCATCGAGCGGCTGATCGACCTGGCGCCTGCGTCCGCGCGGGTGATCCGCGACGGCAAGGAGCAAGAGATTTCCCAGGCCGAGGTCCGGCTCGGTGATCGGGTGCGGATCCGGCCGGGTGAGACGATTCCCGTCGATGGCGACGTGGTCGATGGCGGATCGAGCGTCGAGGAATCGATGCTGACGGGCGAGTCGATGCCGGTCGAGAAGCAGCCGGGAGACCGGGTGACCGGTGGAACCCGCAATGGCGACGGCACCCTGGTCGTCGAGGCCAAACGCCTGGGCCGGGAAAGCGCACTCGAGCAGATGGTTCGACTGGTGCTCGAGGCTCAGGGCACGAAGGCCGGGGTCCAGCGGCTGGCGGATCGGATCGCTTCCTACTTCGTGCCGGTCGTGCTCCTGATCGCCCTGGCGACCCTGGCAGGCTGGGGCTTGATCTCGGGCCACTGGAGCCCGGCCATCCTGAATGCGGCGGCCGTGCTGATCATCGCCTGCCCGTGTGCTCTGGGCCTGGCCACGCCGATGGCGGTGGCCGTCGCCACCAGCCGAGGCGCCCGGGCCGGGCTATTCGTACGAGAGGCCTCGGCCTTCGAGCGGATGGATCGGCTGGCCACCATCGTCTTCGACAAGACGGGAACTCTCACCGCAGGCAAGCCAACCGTCGTCGAGACGTTCACCTTGCCCGGCTGGGATCGCGACCGACTGCTGAGCCTCGCCGCGACCGCCGAGGCAGGCAGCGAGCACCCCCTGGCTCGCGCCCTGGCGCCCTTCGCTGCCAATTGTGAGGTTCGTGACTTCCAGGCCGTCCGCGGTCAGGGCGTCAAGGCCCGTGTCGATGGCCAGACGGTCCTGGTCGGTTCGGCGTCGTTCTTGACAAGCTGCGGTATCGACCAGGGTCCGATCCAGGCCGCCGCCCTGGCGTGGGAGCACCAAGCGCGCACCGTTCTGAGGGTCGCGGTCGACGGCCAGGCCGTTGGGGCTGTCGCCCTGGCCGACACGCTCAAGCCGCACGCCCGAGAGGTCGTCGAAGAGCTGCGCAGGCAGGGTGCAAACGTGGTCCTGCTGACCGGCGACAACCCGCAAACCGCCCGGGCCATCGGCGCCGAGCTGGGCCTGGCTGGCGAGCAGATCAAGGCCGGCGTCCTGCCCGACGCCAAGGCGGCCGCGATCGAGGCGCTCAAGACGCAAAGCCAGGGCCGGCGGGTGGCGATGGTCGGCGACGGACTGAACGATGCACCTGCCCTGGCCGCGGCCGACATCGGAATCGCGCTGGGGACCGGAACCGACCTGGCCAAGGCCGTGGCCGACATCGTGATCGCCACGGGAGATCTGCGCGCCGTGCCTAACGCGTTGCGGCTTGGCCGCTCGACGCTCACCGCGATCCGTCAAAACCTCTTCTGGGCATTCGCGTACAACACCGTGGGCATTCCACTGGCGGCCTTCGGTTTGTTCGGACGCTTCGGTCCGATGATCGCCGCTCTCGCCATGTCCCTGAGCTCGGTCACCGTCGTTGCCCGCTCGAGCCTGCTGGCCAAGCTCGACCTGGACCGGTAAGATCGTCACCTCAAGCAAGTTCGGTCCGTGCGGCGGACCTGGTAAGACACAGTGTTCGCCAGAGCGTGACCGGAATGAGCACCGCGCACCAATCCGTGAAGAGCCGCATCGTCTCGCTCGATCAGTTCCGCGGCTACACGGTGGCCGGCATGCTGCTGGTGAACTTCATCGGTGGGTTCCAGGCGGTCGGGGCGATATGGAAGCATCACAACACGTATTGTAGCTATGCTGACACGATCATGCCGCAGTTCTTCTTCGCGGTTGGCTTCGCGCTGCGGCTGACCTTTCTGCGGCGCTTGAAAACTCTGGGCGTGTGGCCCACTATCCGCGCCGCGGTCGCAAGAAATCTGGGCCTGATCCTGCTCGGGTTCGTGATCTATCACCTCGATGGCCAGGTGAAATCCTGGGAAGAGCTCCAGCACCTGGGACTGCGCGGTTTCCTGGCCCAGGCCTTCAACCGCGAGCTCTTTCAAACCCTGGTGCACATCGCGCTGGCCTCGCTGTGGGTGCTGCCCGTGATTGCGGCCGGGACGATGACCCGGGTGGCTTTCCTCATCGCCTCGGCCGCGTTGCACTTTGCCCTTTCACGCTGGTTCTACTTCCGGTATGCCTGGGGGCTTCCGGTCATCGACGGCGGCCCGCTCGGCTTCCTGACGTGGTCCATCCCCCTGCTGGTCGGGTCGCTGGCTTTCGACGTCGTCGCCGGCAACCGCGGCAAGCCCGATCGCTCGAATCCGGTTCCGCAGCTTCTGGCCGGGTCGATCGTGCTCATGGGGATGGGCTACCTGCTCTCCTGTCTGGGTGGGTCCCACGCCCCGCCGCCGTTCGTCGAGCCGCCCGAGGGGATTTCGGTGCACCTCTGGACGATGAGCCAGCGCACCGGCAGCGTCTCGTACCAGACCTTCGCGGCGGGCTTCTCGCTGGCGGTCTACGCCCTGTTCGTACTGCTCTGCGACCTGGGCAGCTTGCGAGTCGGGGTCTTTCGGACCTTCGGTCAGAACGCCCTTGCGGCTTATATCGTGCATCCGATGGTCGCCGACGCGGTCAAACCCTACATGCCGGGAGACTCGCCGCTCTGGTACGTTGCGGCCGGCTTCCTGTTCTATTTCGCGATCTGCTATTTGTTGATTCGCTACCTGGAGAAGAACGCGATCTTCCTGCGGCTCTGAGCGCGGCGGCCCGGGCTCACAAGCCTGAAGCGCAAGCGAAGGGCGTTCAAAAAGGAAATCTTAACGAGACTCCTCGCTGATCACCGCCTGGTCCAAGGGGACGAGCCACACTAACCCGAAGCGTGAGCGAGGGATGCCGCAAGTCAGTTGCGGCGCGACGACAGCGCCCTCGCT
>JBAUOX010000541.1:0-2049 GCA_049579985.1 Isosphaeraceae bacterium
GGCGAGATCCCCGTCGATATCGTTTTCATCGGGTCGTGCACGAACGGGCGAATCGAGGACCTGAGGTCAGCGGCCCGGGTCTTCAAAGGACGGAAGGTCGCCGACGGAGTCCGCGCACTGATCGTCCCGGGCAGCGAGCAAGTACGGCATCAAGCCGAAGTTGAAGGTCTGGACCGCATCTTCACCGAGGCCGGCGCCGAGTGGCGGGAGGCGGGTTGCAGCATGTGCCTGGCGATGAATCCCGACCGGCTCCAACCCGGCCAGCGCGCCGCCAGCACCAGCAACCGCAACTTCGAGGGCCGCCAGGGCCCCGGTGGACGGACCCACCTTGTCAGCCCCTCCATGGCCGCCGCGGCGGCCGTCACCGGGCGGTTCACCGACGTCCGCACGCTGCTTGGCAAGTAGGAGAGACGTGACACTCCCACGGCTAAAGCCCGTGGGTTTCTCGTCATAAGGCCCGAGCTACAGGCATCCGTTCCTGGCCAGTGTCAATGGCGTCTACGCATAACCCTCTTGCGAGGGATACGATACTTGGGCAACAACCGCACCGGACCGCCTGAGAACCTTGGAGCCGAACCGCAGTCCCTCAGGTTTGTGGCGATCTCGGGCAGCCGCCAGTCTCAACGTCTCACGACGGGAAAACGGCAGCCGTGTCTTCGGTCATGGTTGATGTTTTACGTGGGGACCTTCTCCCCACAACCGCCAACATCGAGTTGCCAAAGAGCAACCGCCGTTTACCAGCGCAGCGACGGCTCTTTCAAGACCCGCCTTACCCATGGCTAAAGCCTGGGGTTTGCGGCGGGCGGAGATTTATCAATGGATCCGTTTGTCACCCACCGCGGCCGGATCGCCGTACTTGACTGGACCGACGTGAATACCGACCTCATCATTCCGGCGCGGTATCTGAAGCGGATCGAGCGCACAGGCTATGGACCGCTGCTCTTTGCCGACCGGCGCTACGCGCCCGGCGGCGCGCCACCGATCGACGACCCCGAGGCTCACGGCCCCCGCGCAGCGGACTTCCCCTTGAACCACCCCGAGCTCAAAGGGGCGAGCATCCTTGTGGTCGGTCGCAACTTCGGCTGCGGCTCGAGCCGCGAACACGCCGTCTGGGCCATCGGCCAGGCCGGCTACCGGGCCGTGATCGCCCCGGGGAAGGATGAGGGATTTGCTGATATCTTCGAGGGCAACGCCTACAACAACGGTCTGCTCCCTATCGAGCTTCCGGAGAACGAATGGGAAGAAATCGCCGCGGCCGGCCGCGGGCCCGGCGGCGCGGAGATCACGATCGACCTCCGGGCCCGGACTTTGACGCTGCATCGATCCGACCTTTCCGCCACTCAGTATCGCTTCGACGTCCCCGAAGCCCAGCGCCATCGGCTCTTGAACGGCCTCGACGCGATCGCCGAAACCCTGTTGCACGACGCCGATATCCGCAGACATGAGCGGCACAGCCCGAGCTGGATCACTCCCACTCCCGCCACGACAACCTGAAGGCCATCGCGCCGTTGAACTTCTGGCGCAGGGGCGTGAGGCGTGAGGCGTGGAGTGGTAGTGGTAGGGTGCGTCAAGTACTCGACGACGCACCGTCTCTCTGGCAAGCTCAGCCAGTGACCAGTGACCAGTGGCCAGTGGTCAGTGGTCAGTGAATCTGGAGGGAGGGAGATAACGCTCCACGCCTCACGTCCCACGACACTGGCCCGCTGCCGCTGCCGCCGACCGGAAATCGGCTTCGTTCGCCTGCCCGATTCCGCCTTGGTTCGTCCTAAGTCCTAACCCGGCAATGGCTAACACCCGAGCAATTGGCTTCGTTTTGGGCATGGTTCAATTACGGGTCACAGCAATCCCTGAGGTCGCGATTCCTTGGAGCTCCGGCTTCAGCCGTCTGACGGACCGCCCTGCTGATGCCAGCCTTGCCAATGGGACCAAGTCGGCCACGGCGTTTTCCGGGTGGCATGCTCGCGTTCTCGCGAGCATGGAGTGCCGCACAGGTCATGCCGGCCGAGGATACCCCGCGGATCGGGTAACGCCGGGGCTCTCCATGCTCAC
>JBAUOX010000542.1:0-14357 GCA_049579985.1 Isosphaeraceae bacterium
CCCACACCAATCTGGAAGAGTGGTTCTCCCAGTACGGGACCGTGCAGAGCGCCCAGGTGATCACCGACCGTGACACGGGCCGCAGCAAGGGGTTTGGTTTCGTCGAGATGGATACCGACTCCCAGGCGGAGGCGGCGATCCAGGGGCTCAACGAGCAGGAGCACGACGGACGGCGACTTACGGTGAACGAAGCCAAGCCGCGGGTCGCCCGCACCACTGGCGGTGGTTACGGCGGCGGTGGAAGCGGCGGCGGCTCCGGTGGTGGTCGGCGGTATTGATCGTCCCGCCCGATCGGCGGGCTTCGAGGGGTCGCTCGCGCGGTCCCTCGATCTTTCCGGCGCAGCTCGCCGCCCACTTGTGGAACAGCAATCTCCAGGGAGCGTGAACCAAGAGCCGATCTGATCAACATCTATGATTCGGAGCATCACGTGAACAGTTACCCCGCCAGCGAACAGAGGATCTCTGAGGTCGAGCGCGGTCAAAGCTGCAACGCGATCCTGCCGATGCCTCCCGGAAAAACGCCCTCCGCTGGGGAATTCATCCTCTTCGCACTCGCGCACACGCAGGCGGGCAGGGAAACGCATTACGTCAAGGACGGCGATTCCGTCTGTGTCTTGCTCACCGACGTCACCGATCTGGGCACGACCGATCCCGCAACCGGCCAGGCCCTCTTTCGACTCTCTTGGAAACCGCTCGGTCAAAACGGATCATCCGAGACCGTTGCCAAGCGTGTCGTGAAGTCCTCTCACCCACGCACCAAGAGGCTCTGATGTTTCCCAGATATCGCCACACCCCCATCTTTGATTCGCAGCGGAAACGCTGCCCCATCTGCAATCAATCCGTCTATTCGCTGGCGGGCATTCACCCACAATGTGCAATCAAGCTCGATGAGGGCCCGCAATCCCGAAGCGACAAAGAGCCGGCAGCCGAGGCTGAGGCACCGGTCCTGGTGGAAGTTCTCGTGACTCAGGTCGCGACGGAGGCTGCCAACGGATCACACCTTGCCGGCCCTGGCTTCTGCTCCAGTGGCGTGAGAGTTCCAGCCGCGCGCTCGATCCCCTCCAAAGCCTCACATCAAGGAAAGAAATAGGCGGGTTTCTGGGAGGGGCGTCGGTCCGAGCCATGTCCGACGTTTATGATTATGTGATCGTCGGATCGGGGATGGCGGGCCTGACGGTGGGGTCGCTGCTGGCACGAGCGGGCAATTCGGTCTGTCTGCTCGAGGCGCACGAGCATCCCGGCGGCTGCGCTCACAGTTTTCCGATCGGCCGCTACACGTTCTGCGCGGCAGTGCATTACATCTTCTTCTGCGGCGAGGGGGAGCCGGTCCATAACTTCCTCAAGAAGCTCGGCCTGCACGAGTCGGTTACGTTCACGCGGCTTGACCCCGAGGGCTACGACCGCTTCTCCTGTCCCTCGACCGGGCTTTCGTTCAAGATCCCCAACGGACTGGACAAGTGGGCCGACCGCCTGATCGACCGGTTCCCGCAGCATCGAGCCGGCGTCGCGCGATTCTTCCGGATCATCGGCGACCTGATCCACGAGCTGCGCGAAATGCCATTCTTCCTCTCGTGGACCGCCGCGCTGAGTGTTCCGTTTCGGTTCCGGACCATCCTCGCCTACCGGACCTGGACGCTGCAGCGCCTTTTCGACCGGCTGGGATTGCCACCGGAGATTCAGGCGATCCTGGCGACGCAGGTCGGCGACCTGGGGCTGCCGCCGGGGCGGGTCTCGCTGGTGATCTATGCCGCGCTTGTCTGGAGCTACGGCTCCGGAGCCTATCACCCGACCAATCATTTCGCTCATTTCATCGGGTCGGTTGCGGCGGTGATCGAGAACAGCCCCGGATGTACCGTGGAGTATGAGGCCGAGGTCTGCGGCTTCGAGCTCGAGGACCAGCGAATTCGCGCCGCGCGAACAAGTGATGGCCGGACCTTCAGGGCTCGTACGTTCATTTCCAACATCGATCCCAAGGCGTGTGTTGCGTTGATCGGCCCGGCTCGGTTCCCGAGGCGGTTCCAAAAGAAGGTCGATTACGAGTACTCGGTCAGCTCATACACGCTCTATCTCGGCGTGAAGGGGCTGGACCTGCGCGAGTTTGGATTCGGGTCCTGGAACATCTGGCATTACCCTCACCTCGACATCAACCGCGCCTATCACGCCCAGGCGGTCGATGGCGACCTGTCGGATCCCTGGTTTTTTCTCTCGACCCCGAGCCTTTACAGCCAGAGCGAGCACCCGGAGAGCAGGATTTGCCCGGCAGGCGAACAGATCCTCGAGGCCGTCACCGTCTGCGCCCACGAGCCCTTCCGGGCCCTCCGCGCGACCGACCGGGCCGGCTATCGCAGGCGGAAGAAGCTCGTGGCTGAACGCATCCTCGATCTGCTGGAAACTCACTACATTCCCGACTTGCGGAGCCACCTGGTCAAGAAAGTCGCGGGGACTCCGGCCACCAACGAGCGCTATCTGCGGGCACCGAGGGGAAACATCTACGGTTCGGCCCTGACACCCGCCAATATCGATTTCAGCCGGCTCAAGTTCCTGACGCCGGTGCCGAACCTGTACTTCACCAGTGCCAGCGCCGAGTTTCCCGGCATCGGTGCAACGGTCGTCGCCGGTTCCCGGCTTTACACGCACCTCACCGGCGACCCGGTCAACCCGGGCCGCGACATGTACGGGCTGGTCTGATCCGATTTCACAGGCCGATGATCCGGTTCGCGGCGAAGAGGCCGGTGATGTAACTGTCTTCCAGGCCGCATATGTTGTAGTCGCCGATGGTGAACAGGCCCGGCCGCGGGGCCAGGGGACGCCAGCCCGAGGTCGCGAGCTGGACGGCGGTCTTCCAGCCAACGCGTCCGACGATCTCGTGGTGCTCGTAGTAGGCCGAGAGGTCCGGGTCCATCGTTCGCGCATAAAGGACGTCAAAGCCTGGTCCCAGCGGGAGCAAGCTCGTGACAGCCGCTCCGTGGCCGAGGTAGACGATCTTGCCGGGTTTGTACTCCGACCGACGCAGGCCCTGGACGTGCAAGGTCACCATGGGAATCTCCAGCAGCCCATGATCGGCCGGATGATCGATTTCCGGACAGAACCTGCGCGTGTTGTGCGCGGGTGTGGCGATCACGACGTTGCGTGCCTTGAACTCGCGGCCGGCCGTCGCGACGGTCACGGCCCCGTCTGCCAGGTGCTCGACGGCGACGACGCGATCGGTCAGGATCCGGGCGCGGAACCCGCTCGCGAGCCGATCCATTGTCCGCGAGAGATCGGCGCCGTAGGTCGGTATCAAGGCCGGCAAGATCGCAGCAAGATAGTAAAATGTATTGACGTGGTCGGACGAGGCGAAGACGGTGGCGCCCACCACGGGATCGATGAAGACCTCACCGAGCGCGGCCAGCCCATTCGATTTCACGAACTCGGCGGCCGGCTGCTTGATGGTTCGCTCCAGGAGCGGGTCACGGCGGACCCACTCGGCCTGGCAGATGCTCGGGCCGGCCGCGCGGAGCCGGTTCAGGGCGGTGCGGAACTCGATCAACCGGGCGAAAGCACGCAGTAAGGGCCGGCGGTGCCGGAGGATCCGCGGCAGCCAGAGCGTCAGCTTCCGGTCGCCGTCGCGAAAGTACGCATCGCGACGGCGCAGGCGTGGGCCCTCTTGAACACACGGCAGGACGTGGCGATAGTCGCGGGTGATGTAGGCCGCCCCGAAATTGCGCATCGGCTGCTGGCTTGCGAACATCCTGCCGCCGAGCCGGTCCGTGATCAGGAGGAATTCGCGTCCCGCCTCGTGGAGTCGCCGCGCGCAAGCGAGACCGGAGATCCCCCCGCCGATGATGATGGTTTCCAGGGTCGGCATCGTTGGGAGTGTTCCCTTGGCGACACTTCGTTCTCACAGGCGCTCGACTTTCGTGTTATTCCTCGTCCTGGTTCAGGTCAAACCAGAGATCGGACACAGCCGCCTGAAATCCGGGAAGCAGTGCGCTCTGGATGAGCTCGACTCCGGTGAAGATGCACTCCGACCAGCTCACCTGGCCCTGGTCTGCGGTCCGGTTCAACACCACGACATGACGTTCCTCGGGATCAACGATCCAGTATTCTCGGATCCCCAGCTCGAGGTATTCTTCGCGCTTCTCCTCGTAATCGCGCTGCTTCGCTCGTCTGCCGTGCGAGACGATCTCGACCACCAGGTCCGGGCGCTGACGGTCGCGATACATCCTGGTGAAGTTTCGAAAGACCACCGCCAGGTCGGGATGACGATCCGACTCCAGCTCGGGAATGATCAAGCGGATGTCGCTGCCATGGCCGATCCGGCGGATCAGGCCAGGGTGCTTGCGATTGTAATCGCTGATTGCTTCGTGCAAGTTGTGAAGAATCTGCCCATGATCGTCGCCGGGTACCTCGGTCACTTCGAGCACTCCTCGAGCCACCTCATAAAGGTGTCCGGGATGTTCTTCCGCCTCGCGGAACTCCTCGAGGGTCATCCTGCGCCCGTTGTCGGCCGGGCCGATGCGAAGGTTGACGGTGGCCATGTGGGACTCCTGCGGTCCGCGGTCTCAGGTCCGGCAGTGACGGCTTCTTGTATCCTAGCCGCGGAACTTCCTACAATCCAGAAAGGTCGATCGCCTTGCCTTCGCGTGGGGAGAGTGGCTCCCGGAAAGTGCCATGATGTCCGAACTTGATGAACACACTAAAGCCGAAACTGCCGGGAAAGGTCAGCCTCGTTTTGGCAGCTATCTCGGGTTGTTTTTCGTTGCCGCGATCCTTGGCATCCTGAGCTTCGCGGTCCTCCACGATTCCGGCATCGGCCACGCGTTTGATGGACTCAAGCCGGGCATGACTCCGACCGAGGTTGCCGCCGTCCTGGGGGTTCCCCGGTCCGAGACGAGGTCGGGACCCAGTCTGGTTCAAATCTGGCGGATGCCCGACGGTGTCATCTTCAAGGTCAGGTTCCGGGACGGAAAGCTGATCGCGAAAGAGCGTAGGGCTGAGGTCAGTCCGGCACTCTGAACGGCTTCAGTTCGCTTGCGGCCGATCAGGTCGCTTGTGAAGTCGAGCCTGCCACGAAGGGTCCCGCGTCGAAGCTGGCGGGAGTGCCAGCCTCGAGGATGTTTTCGCCCTTGACCATGCTCTCATAGATCTTGGTACGGCCCTCGACGTCGTCGGACTTGATAGCAACTCCTGGAGTAAACTCCGATCGTCTTTGCGGAATGCGGAATGGAGATGCAGGGATGGCGGATGACAAATGCCGGATGGCGGATGACAGATGCGAGGTGAGGTTGGATGGGTGCGGTGAAGGCGAGAGCAGCGAGTCAATGCCCCAGGAGTGTTGAGACCTTCTCCATGGTGCGTCGACGCCTCCGCCCCAGGCACCCAGCGAGCCAACGCCACAGGAGTGCCGGACGTCGCAAAAGGTGCCAAGCGTAGCCCAACCGGAATCAACGCAAAGCTCGTTGTCGCCTGGATTTGAATCATCGGCGCACGGCCCGACGGGTCGTGAACGAAGCCGATCCGCGGCGGGTGGTGCGGTTCCCCACGACGCTGGTGACGATTCGTTCGACCCGATCGCGCCAGCAGATGAGCCAGGCTCGAGAAGTGTCGGCAGGGTGGCTGACGGGATTCGAACCCGCGATATCCAGATCCACAATCTGGTGCCTTAACCGCTAGGCCACAGCCACCATCACTCTTGCTTAGGGACACGATAAACGGGCTTCCGGGTTCGCGTCAAGGCGGAGGTTTGCAACCGTACAGGATGGTAAGTCGAGGGTTCGAAAAATCGGGTGGAAACGGGGCCCGGGCAGGTTCAAGGGTTGTGAGGAAGGGGGCTGGATTTGAGGGTAGGTGGGAAGCCTTCCCAGGAAAACAAAAATGGGCCTTGACATTGGCCGTATAAACTCTTGACGTGCGACGGACATATTGCTGGGATAAGGCGCGGCTCTTGGGCGCCGATCGGGTCGGTTCAAAACGGGGTGCGAGCCGGTCGGTTGAGTTCGCCGCACGAGACTTCGGAGCGGGTCGAACGGATCACGGGAGGTTCGGTGCTACGGATCGGGATTGCCGGTTGCGGTAGAGCGGCGCGGATCCATCGGGATCGGCTCGTTGCACTGGCCGAGGTCACAGTCGTCGGCTGTGCCGACTCGGATCGGTCGTGCGCGGAGTCGCTCGCCTCGAGAATCGGCCAGGCCGCTGGTCCAGGGCGGGCCCCGGCCGGCGTTTTCACCGACCACCGCGAGTTGCTGCGGCGGCTGGGCCCCGACGCGCTCTGCATCTTCACCCCGCACTTCTGGCACTACCGGTTGGCGATGGACGCCCTTCAAGCCGGCAGCCATGTGTTCATCGAGAAGCCACTCGCGACCAACGTCCAGGAAGCCGCCGATATCGTGGGCCCGGCTCGGGGACGTTCGCTCGAGGTCGCGGTCGGACGCCAGTACCGGCTTTGCCCCAGCCTGGCGGCAGCGCGCCGCCACTTGCAAGAGGCCACAATCGGGCCGCTTCGAATGGTCACGGCCGCCCTTGCCCGGCCCTGGCTGGCAGTCCAGGAAGGATCGGAGAATATAACTGGAGATCTGACCCCAAGGCCGACATTCGCGTACACCACAGCCGTTCGATTCGGGGGCCGATCGTGATCGACAGAACGCGACCAAAAGAGAGTCCTTTCAAGGTGGCAACACCAGGATGCCGACCAATCCAGAAAGCGAACCGCTCGTGGAACTTCGGGAGCGATCTCGAGGAAACCTCCAGAGCCGCGAGCGACCCCGGCGGCGACCGGCCGCAACCCGGAAATCTCGATACTTGACAATGATGCGTCACGTTGACTAGGACTATGGCTCTGCCCTCGGATCGCCTCGGATTCTCCTGGGCGAGGACTGGCCATCGCAATCACTCTTTGAATACGGGGAACTCACCCCGAAAATCCCCTGGCCTGAGGACTGTTTCCATGCTCGACCTTGCTCTATCGCTTGCGACCCTTGACGACCCAATTTGCCCCGACACACCGTGGGACGAGTGGTCGACCTCGCTCCCTACCCTGGACGCGCGCCATCCCGGCGAAGAGGAATTCGAGGAAGAAGAAATCGAAGGCGACGAGGAAGAAGAGCTCGACGACTTCGAAGACGAGGAAGAAAACATCGACGACGACTTTGACGAGGAGGAGGAAGAGGACGAACTTGACGATGAAATCGATGAAGAAATCGAAGACATCGACATTGATGAGGATGAGGATGAGGAGTTCGACGACGATGATGAATTCGATGAGCTGGAGGATGACGAAGAAGAGATCGACTGAATTCACCAGTTTTCGGCCGGGAAGCCCCTGGCTTCAGCCATGGGGATGAACGGCCGACCCCTAGTGTTGAAAGAAACAAACGACTCTTGAAAACCGGGCCATACACCTGGTACGATTGAGCCATCGGCTGGAGACACTCCCTCGGGAGCCCCGGTTCCAAAAACAGCCGGCAGGACACGTCGCGAGACGCTCCGAGACCTGCCAGGCCGCAAGGCGTGGCATGCGCCGCAGTCAATCGGCGTATGGGATCGGAACAGCCATCGATCCCTTCGGTGGTTTAGTTCGGGCAACCCCTGGTTTTAGCTGTGGGGTAGTTGACCCAGAACTCGATCGCTCTCTCCTCGTTGACTGGGTAGGATAAGAGAGAAAGCGAAGGCGGGATACCTGGCTAAAACGATACGATCATCGCGGGCAGGCGCACATCCTCACTTGCAGCCTGCCTGACTTGCTGCGCCCAGATGGCTTAAGTTGACCTGCTGAATCATTCCGACTGTTCGGTCCACCCTCCCGCGTTTTTTGGGTCGGAATCTCGGCCGACTGGTTCGCTCATTCCTCTTCGATTAAAATGCAAACCTCAAAGGGGCATTTGAGGAGTCTCGCCGTCTTCGCGCGTTATTGCGTCTTGTGGGGTGAGTCTCGTTTCGGCTATTCTCTAGGGCCTCGCCGCATCAGCCTCCTCGCACGGTCCGGCCGTATGAGCCGAGGCGCTGGTTTGCCGGCCGGGAGCACGCTTAGATGGGCTCATCATATGATCGAACAGGCGATTCTTCTTCGGAACGCCCTTCTTCCGAGATCTCCACGCGTCGATTGCGTGAGCAAACCCAGCGCGACTTCGAGATCGACTTCCTGGAGCGGGTCCTGGGGCAGGATCCTTTTTTTGTGGATGCCCTCAGGGTCCAGGGGAACAATCTTGCCGCCAGGGGAGAGTATGCGCGGACGCTCCAGCTCGACCGCCGGCTGGTCCGCCTGGTTCCTGATGATGCGATCGCCTGGTATAACCTCTCGTGCACGTACGCGGTCCTGGGCATGATCGATCCGGCCTTCGCCGCCCTGCAGCGGTCCTTGGAGCTGGGGTACCGCTTCGTCGCACAATTGCGGCAAGATCCCGACCTCAAAACGCTGCGACGCGACCCGCGCTTTCTTCGCCTGCTCAGGCGGTTTGAATTCCTTGTCTGATCCCGCTCCAGGCCCGGATTGCAACCGGATCGCGGCGATTCCGAGACGGGTGGCCGGCAACGATGACACATCATGAATGGGAGCAGGTGCAGGAGGCGACACGGACGGTGCGGTCCCGCTGGTCAGGCACGCCGACTGTCGGTCTCGTCCTGGGTACCGGCTTGGGTGCGCTGGCCCGGGAAATCGACGCCTCCGCATCGATACCTTACCCCGAGATCCCTTACTTCCCGCGATCCACGGTGGAAAGCCACCGGGGTCAACTCGTCTGTGGAACCTTGGCCGGTCACTCGGTCGTCGCGATGGAAGGGCGATTTCATCTGTACGAAGGATACACACCTTCCCAGGTCACCTTTCCGATCCGGGTGATGAAGGAGCTGGGCTGCCGGCTGCTGATCGTCTCCAACGCTGGCGGCGGGCTCAATCCTCATTTCGAGAAGGGCGACCTGATCGTCATCGAGGATCATATCAACCTGCTGGGGGTGAACCCGCTTATCGGTCCCAACGATGACCGGCTTGGCCCCCGATTTCCGGACATGATCGAGCCTTACGACCGGGAACTGCAAGACCTCGCGCTTCAGGCTGCTCTCAACCAGAACATTGT
Source organism: Isosphaeraceae bacterium (assembly GCA_049579985.1). GTDB lineage: Bacteria > Planctomycetota > Planctomycetia > Isosphaerales > Isosphaeraceae > Aquisphaera. The sequence continues at coordinate 9,051 of JBAUOX010000542.1, forward strand.
GGCCCATCGCGGTGTCTATGTAGCGGTCACTGGTCCCAATCTCGAGACCCGCGCCGAATATCGATTCCTCAGGGCCATCGGAGCCGACGTGGTGGGAATGTCCACGGTCCCCGAGGTTCTGGTCGCTGTGCACGCGGGACTCAAAGTGCTGGGCTTTTCGATCGCGACCGACATGTGCCTTCCCGATGCGCTGGAACCGGTTCGAATCGAGGACATCCTCGCCGTGGCAGGCCAGGCCGAAGCCAAGCTACGAACGATCGTCAAGGGAGTGCTCGAGCGGTGGAAGGGGTCATGACATGAGCACGGTCGCGCGGCCGAAGGCACCGGCCCGAAGTCGATTCGAGGCTGAGCGGCGGCTGGTCATCCGGGGCGCCAGATGGGAGGACTATCTCACTCTGGTTGACAGCCTGGACGAGCATTCTCCCCTCCGCGTGGCCTTCGACGGCAAAGACATCGAAATCATGACCAAGGGCTCGGACCACGACCGGTTCTCCAACCTCGCCCACCATGTCGTTGTCGCGGCAGCGCAAGCAAAGGGCGTGCATGTCGAGCCATACGGTGAGACCACATGGAGAAAGCCCGGGGTCAAGCGCGGCCTCGAGGCGGACCAGTGGCTCTTCTTCGACGCGCGGAAAAGAGAGCGGATCGCCAGGATTCAGCGGACGAACAAGGCGCGCGGCCAGCGCACCAACAGCACCGAGGGCTTCCCCAGTCCCGATCTGGCCATCGAGATCGACATCTCGCCACCCAAGGTCGACCGGCCCGGTATCTATGCCGCGCTCGGCGTGGCCGAACTGTGGCGGTTCGATGGCGATGTTGCCGCGATCGAACGCCTGGTGCCTGGGGGACGCTATGAGCCCATCGAAAAGAGTCAGTGGCTGGAGATCACCCCGGCCGACGTGGTGCGCTGGCTGGTCCGGGAAGACACGGCCGAGTTCATCCCCTGGCTCAACCGGGTCACGAAGTGGGCCCGGAGAAAATTCGCGGGAAGAAGACCATGACCCGAGCCATGACCGATGCTAGCGGCTCTGGCGATGAGCCTAGCCCGATGTCCACCAAAGCCAAGCCCTATAAAGACACCCTGAACCTCCCGGTCACCCGGTTCGACATGAAGGCGAACCTCACCGTCCGCGAGCCCCAGATTCAGGCGCGCTGGCGCGAGCGGGACCTGTATGGCCAGGTACGGCGGGCCCGGGCCAAAGGGGCTCGCAAGGTTCTCCACGACGGGCCTCCCTATGCCAACGGCGAGATCCACATGGGGACGGCCCTGAACAAGATGCTCAAGGATTTCGTCGTGCGATCGCTGACCATGAGGGGTTTCGACAGCCCCTATGTTCCGGGCTGGGACTGTCACGGCTTGCCCATCGAGCACAAGGTTGTCAAAGACCTCGGCGGCAGGGCAGCCGCGATGAGCCACGCCGAGATCCGCGCGCTCTGCCATGCCGAGGCGATGAAGTGGGTCGATATCCAGCGGCAACAGTTCCGCCGCCTGGGCGTACTGGGCGACTGGGACAACCCCTATCTGACCCTCGACCCGCGGTACGAGGCCGGCATCCTCGACGTGCTGGCCGACCTGCTCGACGACGGCTCCATCTTCCGGCAGCTCAAGCCCATTCATTGGTGCATGACCGACCGTACCGCGCTGGCCGAGGCGGAGCTCGAATATCACGACGAGACGACGCCCAGCATCTACGTCAACTTTCCCATGGTCACGCGCGTGCCCGCTGCGTGGACACAGGCGGACGAGTCAAGCGATCGCGACTGGCACGCCATGATCTGGACGACGACTCCCTGGACCTTGCCGGCAAACGTGGCCATCGCCGTCCATCCCGACCTGGCCTATGCCGGCATTTGCTACCTCGACCCGTCCTCCGGGCGGACCGTTCGCACGATCCTGGCGGCGGACCTGGCGGCCAAGGTGATGGCCATGGGGAAGATCACCGGCTACACCGAGGTGGGCCGCTGCCGCGGCAGGGAACTCGAGCACGGCGAGTACCGCCATCCGTTCATCGATCGGGTCTCGCCGATCGTGCTGGCCGGATATGTGAGCGTCGAGGACGGAACCGGCCTCGTCCATACCGCGCCGGGCCACGGAGCCGAGGACTACCAGACCGGGCGGGCCTATCAGCTCTCCGTGCTCAGCCCGGTCGATCCGTCCGGACGGTTCACCGCCGAGGCGCCCGATTGGCTGACCGGCCAGCACGTTTTCGCCGCCAATCCCCGGATCGTCGAGCACCTGAAGGCGTCTGGCCATCTGTTCCACGAGACGCCCCTGGTACACAGCTATCCCCACTGCTGGCGGTGCAAGAAACCGGTGATCTTTCGGGCGACCGAGCAATGGTTTGTCGCCGTCGATCACAACGACCTCCGCCAGCGAACCCTGAAGGCGATCGAAGACGTGAACTGGCTTCCCTCTTGGGGCCAGTCGCGGATCGAGGCCATGGTGTCGCTCCGTCCCGACTGGTGCATCAGCCGTCAGCGGTCCTGGGGCGTGCCGATCCCGGCACTTGGCTGCACGACCTGCCGCACCCAGCTCCTCACGGCCCAGACGGTCCGTCATTTCCGCGACCTCTTCCACAGCGCGGGAGCGGACGCCTGGTTTACCAGACCGGTCGAGGAGCTGGTACCGCCGCAAGCGGCCTGCCCCAAGTGCGGCGGCACCACGTTCCGCAAGGAGGGAGACATTCTGGATGTCTGGTTCGAATCGGGATCGAGCCATCGCGCCGTGCTTGCGGAGAATTTCGGGCTGGGGTATCCCGCGTTCATGTATCTCGAGGGGTCCGACCAGCACCGCGGCTGGTTTCAGTCGTCGATTCTGACGGCCGTCGGCACGACCGGGACCGCCCCGTTCGAGACGGTCCTGACTCACGGCTTCGTGGTCGACGACAAGGGCGAGAAGATGTCAAAGTCGCTGGGCAACGTGGTTCTGGCGATGAAGGCCACCGAGCAATACGGGGCCGACGTTTTGCGGCTCATGGTCGCCAGCATGGACTACGCCGACGACATCAGGATCAGCGAGCGCGGCATCAAGGAGACGTCGGAATCGTATCGCAAGATCCGCAATACTTTCCGCTACTTGCTGGGCAACCTGGAAGACTATGCGCGGTTCGACCCGGCGAGTTTCGATGCAGCCTGGCTGCTCGAGATCGATCTCTGGGCTCTGGGTCAGCTCAACCAGGTGATCCGCGACGTCACAGCCGCTTACGAGCGGTTCGAGTTCTACCGGGTTTGTCAGCGGATCTACCAGTTCGTGTCGGTCGAGCTTTCGAGCCTCTACCTCGACGCGCTCAAGGACCGCCTTTATGCCGAGTCTGCCGACAGCCCCGGCCGTCGAGCCGCCCAGTTCGTCCTGGCCCGGCTGCACGACGGCCTGACCCGGCTGCTGGCCCCGATCATTCCGCACACGGCCGAGGAGTCGTGGGATTACCTGCCGGCAACTCCGGACAAGCCGGCGAGCGTCCACCTGGCCGATTTCCCTGGGCCGGATCCGTGCTGGGATGACTCGTCGCGCGATGCGCGGTGGGAAACCCTACTCGAAGTGCGCGCGACGGTCCTTCGCGCCCTCGAAGGCTTGAGAAAGGACAAGACGATCGGTAGCGCCCAGGAGTCGGTGGTCACGGTCGCCGCGGCCGCCGCCGATCTTCCCTTGCTGGAGGCGAATCGCGAGTTGCTGACCGCGCTCTGCATCGTCTCGGAGATCAAGTTCGCGCCGGCCGCACCGGCGTCGGGAGGCCCGGACCGGTTCTCTGCCGCCGCGGAACGCTCGCCGCACGCCAAGTGCGAACGATGCTGGAATTATCGACCGAGCGTTGGCCGGAGCGCAAAGCACCCGACGCTCTGCGATCGGTGCGTCGGCGTCGTGTCTGGACTTGCTTCATCTTCGGCTTCATGATTCACTTGGAAAACAACTTCCCAGTTCGACCTGCTCCACGAAAGGGGATTGTCGATGGCGACCGCGATCCTCCAAGAAGCCGAGACGATCCAGGACCACATTCGGTCGGCGCGAGAGGACGATGATCGATACGAGGTTGTCAATGGACTGCGAATCGAGATTCCACCCATGAGCTCATACGCGGCGAAAGTCGCGACCCGGCTTGCGACAAAGCTTAATCAGCATGCCGAGAACGAGAAGTTGGGAGAAGCGATCGTCGAATCTCTGTTTCGCCTTCCTCTGACAGCGGACGAGGGCCGAAATCGTCGCCCGGACGTTGCCTTCGTGACCTCGCAGCGCTGGCCTGCCGATCGTCCACAGCCAATTATCGAGAATGCATGGGATGTGGTTCCCGACATCGCAATCGAGGTTGTCAGCCCGCACGACCTGGCTGACAATCAGCTCGACAAGATCATCGAATACTTCCAGGCTGGAGTCAGGCTCGTTTGGGTGGTCTATCCTAAACACCGCCTGGTCTACGTCTACGACACCCTTGATTCGATTCGTGTGCTCGCGGACACCGACTTGCTCGCGGGCGGCCGTGTGCTCCCGGGCTTCTCACTGCCTCTGATGGTTCTTTTCGACCCACCTCCGCCTCCTTAGAGCCCCTGAGGGTTCGGACTCGAGGAATCCCTCTGATTTGAAATCCGCCCATCCTCGGCCATGATTAGACAGTCTCGTACCAGGACAGACCGGGGGTTGGCACTATGGGAGCTTCACCGCGAACGCCGCCGATCACCGATCCGCCGATCCGGCTGGCGGTGTGCGTCTCGGGCGGCGGAACAACGCTGCAAAACCTGATCGACCTGATCCGGGCCCGGCGGTTGCAAGCCGAGATCGTCCAGGTGGTGGCCAGCCGGCCACGGATCGGCGCGATCGCCAGGGCCGAGGGGGCTGGCCTTCCTCTGTCTCTGGCCAGCCAGACAGCGCATTCGTCGGCCGAATTCAGCGCGTCGGTCTTCGACCCGATCCGCCACAGCAGGGCCGACCTCGTCATCCTGGGCGGGTTTCTGGCTCTGGTCAAGATTCCTCGCGACTACAAGGGCTGCGTGATCAACGTCCACCCGGCGCTCATTCCCGCTTTCTGCGGCAAGGGCTTTTTCGGCGCCAAGGTCCACCAGGCCGTTCTCGATGCCGGCGTGAAGGTCTCCGGCTGCACCGTTCATTTTGCCGACGACGCCTATGACAACGGCCCCATCATCCTGCAGCGGACCGTCCCGGTGCTCGAGGACGATACGCTCGAGACCCTATCCGCCCGCGTCTTCCACGAAGAGTGCAAGGCCCTCCCCGAGGCAATCGAGCTTTACGCCGCCGGCCGACTCAAGCTCGGAGGGCGCCGCGTTTCCCTCGTCTCGCCGCGGTGAGCAGGTGGCGTG
>JBAUOX010000543.1:0-2040 GCA_049579985.1 Isosphaeraceae bacterium
CGCAGGTCACAGCTCAGGGGTGCCTGGGGTCGACGCCCGAAGGGCGACGCCCCCAGATCCGAGGCTGGCGCGCTGGGGGCTCGCTGGCTGTCTCCAGCCCGACCCCAGCCACCCCGCTCTTGTCACCGGCGAAGATCCGGGAGTTGAACCATGCCGCTTTTGCCAGCCTTTCTTACCCGACTGATCGACAAGTCTTGCGCAATCCGCATGTCGAGCGGCCAGATTTCCTCGTGTGAATGAGCATACACCCGCGCACCGCCGTTCGGCGTGGGCGGCACGCGGGCTTGCTTCTCACACCGTATTGCCAAAGATGGTCGGGACGATCCCGACATACATAGTTTACGACAATGTCACGTAATACTTCGGCCACGAACCCTTGTCCGGGGCAATGAGATTATTCGGAAAAACCGAACAATCGGCTCCACTGGTTACCCACGGAAGGGGCAGCCCACTTTCTGCCACCAAGGAAACGCGGGTGGCCCCAACATCCCCATCGTTACGCACCCACTGGCGAGCGCCTCCGAGGTGACTTCGTGGTAGAACGGAATTCATTCCGTTGTTCCGTTCCGTTGGTTCCGTTTGAGCGAGCCAATCGATCGGCGGGGAAGAAACGGAATGAATTCCGTTCTACGGCGCCCAGGCTACCAACGCCAAGGGGTTCCAGACTTGCCGGCCGGATGGCCATCGGCCGGAGTGCCTGTTCTCTCGCCGTCCCCCGTGCGACTGAAGCAGGTCTTGGGTCGAATGGGAGATCAGGTCATTGACTCAGCCCCGCTTGTTTGCGATGATGAACGCCTGTCAAGGAAATGGCGGAGACGGCCATGCCTGATACGATCATCGAAAACCCGATCCTCAACTCGCCCTTTCGCGAACCCGACCGGCATTGGCGGTTCACCGACGAGGGAATCACCAACGAGATTGTCGAGACCCGCCGGGCCAGTGCCTACTTCGTGCCGATCCCGCCGCCCAAGAAGAAGGGCAAGCAACTCCAGTTTGACACGGAGTGGACCCAGGACCGCACGAGCCCAACGACAACGTCAACCGCATCCGGCAACGGGTCAAGCTGTGGCGGGAAAGGGAATACGGAGGCGTCACGCAGGTTACTCGCAAGCTCTTGCAGCACTGGACCGGCCCTGACCGGGAGAACAAGCTCTTCTTCTGCCAGATTGAAGCCCTGGAGACGCTCATCTTCCTGACAGAGGCCGCCGAGAAGGTCGGCGACAACTGGATCAAAACCTGGCTCGGGGAGGTCAACGCAGCATCGAACCCGGGTCTCAATCGCATCGCGATGAAGATGGCCACCGGCACGGGCAAGACGGTCGTCATGGCCATGCTCATCGCCTGGCACGCTTTGAACAAGATTGCCGACCCCAAGGATCGCCGGTTCTCCGACACGTTCCTCGTCGTCACACCCGGCATCACCATCCGCGACCGGCTGCGGGTGCTCTGGCCCCACGACGCCGAGAACTACTACCGGCTTCGCGACCTGGTCCCGCCCGACCTGATCGGGCAACTCGGCCGGGCCAAGATCCTCATTACCAACTTCCACGCGTTCAGGATCCGCAAGCTGATCGAGACGAACAAGCTGACCAAGGAGATTCTCGGCACCGACTTCGACGAGAGCCCCGCCCAGATGGTCAACCGCGTTTGCCGGGAGCTCGGCAGCAAGCGGAACGTCGTTGTCATCAACGACGAGGCCCATCACTGCTACCGGCGCAAGCCCGACGGCGAGGCCGAGACGCTCAAGGGCGAAGATCGCACCGAAGCCGAGAAGCGGAACGAGGAAGCCCGGGTCTGGATCTCGGGACTGGAAGCCGTCCGCGACAAGATCGGCATCCGCGGCTTCTACGACCTGTCGGCGACCCCCTTCTTCCTCCGGGGTTCTGGCTATCGGGAAGGGGACCTCTTTCCTTGGGTCGTCTCCGACTTCTCGCTCATCGACGCCATCGAGTCGGGCATCGTCAAGATTCCCCGCGTTCCCGTCGCCGACGACACCATGCAAGGGGACCAGCCGACCTACCGCTACCTCTGGCCGCGAAT
>JBAUOX010000544.1:0-2044 GCA_049579985.1 Isosphaeraceae bacterium
ATCCCGAACACCGCCTGTGTTGGCTGGCCCGCCGGACCGGTCATCTCGGGAATCGCATGGAAGACCTGAAAGATCAGGGAGAATGCATCAAGGATATAGAAGGTGGGTCGCTGCGCCATCGTGATTCGACGGAATCGACAGTTCGAGATCGTGTTTCTTACCGAGCGTGAATCTTATCACCACGAACTACGCCCGGCCATGAGCTATCGCCCGCCGCCGCTCGGACAAACGGGACAAAGCTCACCGGCTTTGATTCCATTTGATTCTTGGCATGACGGATTTTACAATCAAATCAATCGCGCGGATTCTTTCGAGGAAGCGTACCGGGTGTCGTGGCTCGGCACCTTTCTTCGTCGTCGCCTTCGTCGTTACCTCTCTCCTGTGACATATTTCAACAAACCGGCGGACCGTATCAGCAGGTCGCTGCCGCTCTGTCCGGAGGGAGTCGTGATCCATGGCCGCAGCTACCGAATCGCAAGGGCTCAAGATCGCCGTCGCCGCGTTCGTGACGCTCACGGTCGCCCTGGCCGTGACGTCGTATTTCCTGTACTCGGCTTACTCCCGCAGCGAGGCCCAGCTCGAGTCGGAGAGGGACAAGCTGACCAAGGCGCAGAAGGTCGCAAGCGACGCAGTCAACCAGTATGATGAGTTCCGCAAACTGGCCGGCGCCAGGGCCGAGGAGTTCGACCCGGCCAAGGCCGAGGTCGGCACGTTCTTCAAGAACAATAGCGATCGCATCAATAATCTTGTCACTAAGACCAATGCCGCCATCCAGAAGGCCCAGCAAGCCGGCGCCGAGAGCAAGGACCTCGAGGAAGCCAGGGCCCGCGTCCAGACCATCGTCAACTCCTACCAGAGCGAGCCCAACAAGAACTTCATTTCCACCCTGGACCGGCTCACCGAGCTGCTCGAAAACGTCAGTCTCCTGAGCACCGAGATGAGCTCCAACTATCTCGGCCTGAGGAAGAGCCTGGAATCATCGACCAGCGTGGCCAAGCAGGCGAACGACATCCAGGCCAGGGCCGCCTCCGACAGCAAGGCCGACCTGGAAGCCGAGCACAACAAGCACGAACAATTGCGCCAGGAGCTGCTGACCAAGGTCGACCAGCTCCAGACCGACAATGACAAGAAGACTACCCAGATCGCCAACCTCGAGACCCAGTACCGTCAGCTCAAGGACGACAGCGATCGCAAGCTCGAGCTGACCAACGCGATCCTCCGCGAGAAACGCGATGAACTCGACAAGACCGAGAACGTGCTCGACAAGCCCGACGGCTACATCACCTTCGTCGATCTCCAACGCAACGAAGCTCAGGTCAACATCAACCGCCGCCAGGGCGCTCGCCCGCAGATGAAGATGACGGTCTTCAGCGCCGACTCGCCGGGTGTACCGACCGAGAAGCCCAAGGGTAACATCCAGTTAATCCAGGTCGGCGAACAGTACAGCATCGCCCATATCGACAAGATGGTCAACGAGATCAATCCGATCCGCGTCGGCGACATCGTCTACTCGCCTGCCTGGTCGCCCGAGGAGCCCATGCGGTTCGCCCTGATTGGCAAGATCGATGTCAATCGCGACGGCAAGGACGATCGCCAGGACCTCAAGCGGATGATCGAGGAGGCCGGCGGCATCGTCGATTTTGACCTGCCGCCGCCCGATCACGGCAAGGAATCGGGCAAGCTGAGCGGCCGCATCTCCTGGTACGTGACCGACGAGCGCATGCCGCTCCGCGAGGTCTTCGAGGCCAGGACCGACGCGGGGATCGCCGCGCAGGCCCAGTTCGATAAGCGTTTTGGCCAGGCGATCAAGGAGGCGCGGAGCGAGGGCATCCGGCCCATGCCCTTGGGCCGTCTTCTGGCGTACTTTGGCTACGAGATGGGCACTCCCATCGTGGGACGCACCGAGGCCGTCAATACCCCGGCGATGCTACGCCTGGTCCAGCCCCGAAAGAAAGCGGCCGAGCCCAAGATCGAGACCGACAGCAGCAAGGCCGGTGCCGAGCCGGCCAATGCCAAGCCTGAAGCCGAAGCCGCCAAGCCTGAA
>JBAUOX010000545.1:0-1670 GCA_049579985.1 Isosphaeraceae bacterium
GCCTACCTTGGCAAGGTTCCCGTGGGCGGTGCATTCGAGCCGTCCTGGCATGCCGATGCAATGACCGTCAACCCCTACCTGGGAACCGACGGCGTTCTCCCATTCGTCAAGATCGCAGCCCGCGAGCAAAAGGGCGTCTTTGTCCTGGTCAAAACCAGCAACGCGTCCGCCGGTGAGTTTCAGGACCTGATCGCCAACGGGCGGCCGATCTATCGCCACGTCGCGGCCAAGCTCATGAACTGGGCGGCCGGACATCAAGGCCAGTCCGGCTACAACCTCGTCGGCGCAGTCATCGGCGCGACATATCCCAGGGAGATCGAGGAGCTGAGGGCCGCCCTTCCCGGAATCCTCTTCCTCATTCCCGGATATGGAACACAGGGCGCGTCGTCGCGCGATATCGCGGGAGCCTTCGACGAGAATGGGCTGGGCGCCCTGATCAACAACTCGCGCGGGATCACGTTCGCCTACGCGCGTCCCCCCCACCGGGCGCGATTTGCCGATCACTGGCAAGGCGCCATCGAGCAGGCCGTCAGAGATATGATCGAGGACCTGGCGGCCACCACCCCGGCCGGCCGGCTGCGTGTGCGATGAACGCAACGCAATGCTCCTCGAGGCCGGGGCAAAAGCGGCTCGGGGACGTCACAGCTCAGGAAGGGTTCCGAGCTTGACCGCCCGGCGCACCATGAACGCGCCCGTGGTGAGCAACGACACGGGCGCTCCGAGCATCAGCATGATGCTCCAGTTGTATCCTCTCGCCATGCTGGCAACGTCTTCCGGCGGTGCCGAGACCGCCTCCCTGCAGTTTGGGCAGGCAGAGACCGGGCTCGCCAGCACGATCGCCACAAGGAACGCGAGGAACGCGTGCCGCCACCGAATGCTTCGCATCAAGGACCTCTCACTGGAAGAGAAGAACCTCATCGATTTCGCGGCGATGAGGACAAGAAGCCTCACTTCACTTCCAAGATTCTAGCCAGAGGACGGTGAGAGGTCAAACACAGCTCGCTTATCGTTCGTGTGCCAGTCCGATAAGGCTGGCGGTAGGTGCAAAATCGCGACGGTCGCTGAACTCTGCGCATAGCCAATGCAACCAGACATACATGTGTCAATACGCGCTGGACTCACATACCCAGGAAGGCCAGGGATCGCTGTCGGCCCCCAGGGACGTTAAAAGGGCGGTGCTGAGGCGGAGTCGGCGATGGGCAGATGGTAGAGCATCAGGTAGATAAGAACGCCCGTGACGGAGACGTAGACCCAGATCGGGAAGGTGGTGGCAGCGATCAACCTGTGTCTGGAGAAGTCACGTTGCAGGGCCCGCAGAAGAGTGAGGAAAACCAGCGGAACGACTCCGAACGTGGCCAGAACTGTGTGCGATAACAAGACGGTGAAGTAGAGCCAGCGGGTCGGGCCCTGGCCGGGAAATGGCACGCTTCCCGCGTGGTAATGGTAGACCAGGTAGCACACCAGGAAGATCGCCGACGTGAGCACCGCCAGAACCATGCAGACGATATGACCGCGTACGCGGGGAACCTGAAGCACTGAGGCAGACGCAAGGGCCTTTGCGTCCGGTCTGGCCGGGGAACCCGGCATGGCATCGCGGCTGCGAATGAAGCTCCAACCGACAATGAGAAACAGCGCGCAGAGCGCGTTGAGGCTGGCATTGACCGTGGGCA
>JBAUOX010000546.1:0-1774 GCA_049579985.1 Isosphaeraceae bacterium
GCGGAGCTCTTGGCTGGGAGCTGAGCTATTTGCTGACCTCAGCCGGCGCTACCGGGATCGACGTCGGCGCGGCGCTGAGACCCGAGACGCACCACCAGCTCACCCCTGCGAACCTCGTGATGGTCCAGTCCGTTCTCGGCCTCTCGCTCCGCGACCTCTACATTCAGATGCTGGTCCTGGCCCTGGGCACGCTGCTTTGCACGGCCTGGCTGCCGGGCAAGTCGGCAACGATCGATTCCGCGCCAGAATCTGCCTTTCAGCCCGAAACCACCGAGCCCGAGTTCATCGTGACGGGTTCGAAAACCTGAATTGTTCATGCCGGTCGGGAAGGGCCTCATCCGCCCAAGCTCATCAGGGACCAGAGCCTTCCCCCAGTCTCGACATCCGATTCACTCGCCACTCGCCACTCGCCACTATTCCGACCCACTATTCTGAAGGCCATACTCCGCTGAAGACCTCCGTCGCCGGGCCGGTCATGAAGACCGGCGCCTGCCGATCAGGCCAATCCAGAACGAGCTCGCCGCCGGGAAGATGGGCCAGGATGCGCCGCCCGGTCCGGCCCGTCAGGACGCCGGCGACACAGACGGCACAGGCCCCGGTGCCGCAGGCGAGTGTCATGCCGGAGCCGCGTTCCCAGGTCCGCATACGGACCTCGCTCGGGCTGAGAAGATCGACGACATGCACGTTCACTCGCCGCGGGAACATCGGGTGATGTTCCAGGGCTGGGCCCAGGATCACCAGGGGAAATTGCTCGACATTATCCACGTAGATGACGGCGTGCGGGTTTCCCATGGAGACCGCGGTCACGGCCAGCGTCCGGCCGTCGATCCGGATCGGCGCGTCGATGGGAGGCTCGCCGGAGAGGAGCGTGGGGATCTCCACGTCCTTCAAGATCGGCGCCCCCATGTCCACACGGACGCGCCGGACCTTGCCGCCTTCGGCTTCGAGGTCGAGCGAGAGAAGTCCCCGGCCGGTCTCGACCGTCACGCGATCCTTCCTGGCCAGACCGTAATCATACAGGTACTTGGCCACGCATCGAATGCCGTTGCCGCACATCTCGCCCTCGGAGCCGTCGGCGTTGAACATCCTCATCCGCGCATCGGCCACCTCGGATGGCATGATCAGGATCAGACCATCGGATCCCACGCCGAAATGCCGGTCGCTCATGGTTACCGCCAGGCGCGCGGGGTCAAGCGGAGGAGATTGGGTGAATGTCTCGATGTAGACGTAATCGTTACCGATCCCGTGCATCTTGGTGAATTTCATGACGGTGCCGCTGAGCGACTTGGGGCGTGTGATGTCCAGGACGATGCGGCCTTGCCGCCCGAAAGAGCGGGACCAAGCACCGATTATCCAGAGAACTCCCGAGAATCTAACACGAAACCAGACGCCGTGATAGGGCCGCCGGTCCGGGTTCTCTCCGGTGCCAAGGCCCTTGTCTATTCAGGGCCGGGGGCCTAACGTGGAATGTTGCTTCTCCACTGGGGAAATGCCAACGCGAGCACGAGGCCATCCATGCTGGGAACGTCCACAACCCCTTACGACTTACGGTTCCGCTTCCTGGACATCCCGGTTCGCATTCATCCCCTATTCTGGCTGATGGCGGCTGTGCTGGGATTTCAGGAAAACAACATCCCCGCAGTGCTGATCTGGATCGGCTGCGTCCTGGTCTCAATCTTGGTCCACGAATACGGCCATGGGCTGATGGCCAAGCATTTTCACGGCTCCCCATCGATCGTGCTGTACGGCCTGGGAGGGCTGTGCTCCTCCCAGG
>JBAUOX010000547.1:0-3324 GCA_049579985.1 Isosphaeraceae bacterium
AGCATCCATGCGTCACTCCTGTTGCCGCGTCCTTGGGAACACCCTAAACCCGCTCTAGCGCAACAAAAGACGGAGAATCGGGCAAGGTGACTTTGGCAGGTCAAGACCAACTTTTCATCAGGTCAGCCCAACCCTCATGAAGAATCTGGCAAACGATTGTGAGAGGTGTTCGCGGTACGGTGGCAGCAACTTCAATCTCTTCGCTTCTCGCTCGGAGATCAGCGTATCGAGGAAGGCGCGCGGCACCGTATGGACGCTGTGGAAATCAACGATTCGATGCTCCGTGGTGATGTCACCCTCCTGAAGCGAATCCATCATGAACAGGTTCCACACGTAGCCATTTTTGATATCTTCGCAGAACGCAGACCAAGCCTTAGCAACTATCCGAAAACGGGGTGTAACCCCCTTAAAATCCAGGACTTGAGAGCGTTTTCGGATAGTTACTTATGGGTCGGGTTTTGTTTCCTGGCCCTCTCTGCCTCCTCCCAGACCGGCTTGTACCTGGAGAGTGGGCGGCATGGGCACAGGACCACATCCGAGACCTTGCCCTGTTCCAGGTCGCACGCCTGGGTCATGACGACGAGGTCGGCCTTGACGCCCTTCGCCGCCTTGAACAGGCGCTCGCCCGACGCCCTCGACTCACCTTCGGCTGCGTCGTCGAGTTGCCACTTGAGCAGTGGGCACTCAAGGATGATATCGCCCTGAGTTAAACGGACGTCCGGCCCAACAACCTCGTACCAAGGGTTACTCATCTTCGTCTCGGACCCGTCTCTCGCTTGTGACCCCTTGGGGGCGCCACTCGTCAAGCTGCTCGGGGCGGATGTCGATGGACTTCGTGAAAAGAACCTCTTCAGGAAACTCCAGAGCGTAGACGCCACGCCAGGGTCGTGCCTCCTCATCGCTCTCCTTCTCGGGCTCGGTCGCAGAGATCATCGGGGGTTGTCCCTGGTCCGGCTCCTCGATGAGGAAGAGCCTCAAGGCTTGTTCGACAACGGCTTGCTCGTTCGGGAACTGGCCGTTCTCGACCTTTTTTCTGAGAAGCCGTTGAAGGTCGTCTGTGAGAGCGATGTTCATCATGGTGAGTCCTGCCAATCCTGGGGCTTCGGATGGCCCCTGCGTGATCTCATCTCCTAGCTTACCCCAGGAGGCTCCGGTCTGGCAAAACCGGTGGTCTTGCCGGGTCGTCTCGAAGGCTGATAAAAGCCGCCATCTCGTACCAACCCACGGCAAAGCACCACGCCCCCTAATACTACAGCGCTAGATTGGCCTGGTTTGATCCTCCCGAATCGACGAAAATATAGATAGGGATGAGGTTTAGGGAGGATCGACCATGGATACCCAACAGCTCCGAAAGCTCAAGCCCAAGCTCCGCAAGTTCCTCAGTCAGTTCGATGACTGCTTCCTTCGTAAAGACACCCGCTCCCATCTGCCCACGTACGTCGAGGGGCAGTCGTCGAGCCTCCAGGACAAGAGCGTCGAGCCGATCGCCTTCAAGGCCGGAGTGGCCCCACGGACCTTGCAGGAGTTCCTCAGCCAGCTCAAGTGGGACCAGGATAAGCTGCGCGATCGGCTGCAGGACATCGTGCGGACCGAACACGCCGGTCGGCATGCCATCGGGATCTTCGACGAGACCAGCTACGTCAAGAAAGGGGACAAGACGCCGGGGGTGAAACGGCAGTGGTGCGGCGCCGTCGGCAAGGAAGAGAACTGCATGGTGACCGTCCACCTGGGCTACGCCTGCGGCGAGTTTCACTGCCTGCTCGACGGCGAGCTGTTCTTGCCGGAGGACTGGTCGGCGGACCGACAGCGGTGCCGCGAGGCCGGCATCCCTGAGGCGATCAGCTACCGGCCCAAGTGGCAGATCGCCCTGGAACTGCTGGACCGCGCCGTGGGCCGCGGCATCCACTTCGAGTGGCTGACCTTCGACGAGGGGTACGGAGGCAAGCCCGGTTTCTTGCGCGGCCTGGCCGCGCGCCACCAGCAGTTCGTCGGCGAGATCCCCCGCAATTTCACCGGTTGGCTCAAGGCTCCCCGCGTGGTCACACGACCGTTCCATCGCCGGGGACGTGGGCGCGGGCGTCAGGTTCCGCGGTTGGCTGCCGACAGTCCCCACGCTCGACGTGTCGACGAGATGCTCCACCGGCGCGAATTCCGGGACCAACCCTGGCGACGTTGGCGGGTCAAGGATGGGGAGAAAGGGCCGATGATTTGGGAGGTCAAGCACGCCCGGTTCTTCCCCAAGGATGAGGACGGCTTCCCGGGCGAACCGCTGCACCTGCTGGTCGCTCGGAATGTCTTGAATCCCCAGGAGATCAAGTTCTTCGTCAGCAACGCGGCTCCGCAGACCCCGGTCGCCACGCTGTTGTTGGTGGGCTTCTCGCGGTGGCACGTGGAGCGTTGCTTCGAGGACCAGAAAGGAGAGGTGGGCCTGGATCACTACGAGGGCCGACGATACCTGGGATTGAAACGTCATCTGATGATCAGCGCGGTCAGTTTCTTGTTCCTGGCGCGAATGCGACAGGACTTGGGGAAAAAAAAATCCGGAGGTGACGGAGTGCCAGGTCCAGACGGCCCTTGGGGCGTTGATCCCCTGCTGGTGGCTGGACCAACGACCCTCGGCCAAGCTGCTGGTGCGGACGGCCGAGGAGATCCGACAGAACCAGCACAAAAACGCCGAGGCACGACAGAGCCACATCAAGAGAACGCGCGAACGACTCCGCGAGTTAGGAATCAAGCTGACCGAAATCCCCCGATGCCGTTGGGGAGCAACTTAGCGCTGTAGTACTACCAGACCGTCGAAAAATTGATTGCCGCCCTGAGCGCTTACCTCTCGTCGAAAGACCCCAGCCAAAATCCCCGCGAGGTGCTGGAGCATCCGGTCGCCCGACTCGAAGGCAAATATCCCCGCGCCATCCCGCCGGCTGAGCATCTTACCCAAATCCTCGAAACGCTCTCGCATGGTGGATGGCTCGAACACAGCCTCGTCATCGAGTGTTTCCACCGGGTCCCGGTTGGCTGGCTTCCGGCAATGGCCCGTGACCAGGAACCGTTGCTCAATCCCGTGCTGGGCTCCTCACCACGGCTATCAGCGCGAGTGTCGGGGGGTATGACTGGGCATTCGCCGATCAGGTCTCATCGAGTATGAAGGCCATCTACGATAATACCTTAACCAAGCGTGATATATAGATCATCGAGGTCAGAATCTCGAAAAACACTCGAAAACCCCAGGAGAATCTGGAATAATGGAGTAAGGAGGACATCTTCACTACTCCAAATTACGGAGGCTTTCGAGTGAGTCATACTATCCCCAAGAAGGTCCGAAAA
>JBAUOX010000548.1:0-2307 GCA_049579985.1 Isosphaeraceae bacterium
AACACCCTGTTTCGCAGCCTTTGGGACAGCCTGGACCCGGGCGACGTCGTCCTGGCTGATCGTTGTTATTGTTCCTATTTTGATATTGCGATGTTGAAGCGGCGGGGCATCGATGTCGTGTTCCGCCTCCATCAACAGCGGAAGTGCGATTTCCGATGTGGTCGTCGCCTGGGACGTGAGGACCAGATCGTGACTTGGACTCGTCCAGGGCGGCCGGCTTGGATGGACAAGGCCACGTATGAACAAATACCTGAGACTCTCGAGGTTCGACAGCTCCGCGTGCGCGTGCAAACACGAGGCTTCCGCACGCGGGTGTTGGATGTGGTGACCACCCTGTTGGATGCAGAGATCTACACGAAAGCGCAAATTGCATCCTTATACCGTCAAAGGTGGCATGCGGAACTCGACCTGCGCTCGATCAAGGTCGTCCTGGGCATGGACGTGCTGCGGTGCAAGACGCCGGAGATGGTCCGCAAGGAGATCGGCATGACGCTGGCGGCGTACAACGTGGTCCGGGCGCTGATGGCGCGGGCGGCCAAGGAGCACGACCGGATACCACGTCGATTGAGCTTCAAGGGAGCGTTGCAGTCGCTCTTGGGGTTCGCGGAGAAGTTGAGGGAGAGCTCGGCAGAGAAGCGCGACTGGTTGTGGGAGGTCATTCTGGAGGGTATCGCTAATGACGAGGTAGGAAACCGCCCCGACCGAATCGAGCCGCGGGCCAGGAAACGACGACCAAAGCCCTATCCGCTCCTAACCAAGCCCCGGAAGCAAGCCCAAGATGCTTTGCGGAAAGCGAGTTAGGGCTTCAGGAACCGCCATTCCGGTCTGACCCCTTACCATTCTCGGTCTGACCCCTTACCATTCTCATGCCATTCTTGCTGGGCCACAATCCCGCCGCCGCCCTCTACACCAGCAATTTCCATTACCAGCGGCTCTTGCAGCCGGGGCAAAAACTATGATAAACAACGGAGCTTGATTTAGCGTCAGAGTCCCGTTCGGGAGCCCCACCGGGGTTGGCAGAGGCTGTTCCCTTTTTGGACTTGAATCATGTCTGAAGTCATCGCGGGAATCCGAATCCCCGACAGCAAGCTGGCCCGGGAGGCGACCGACCTGCTGCGGGAACACGGCACGGCATTGCTTTTCGCCCATTCGCTGAGGGTTTACCTGTTCGGAGCGATCCGGGGTTGTCACCGTGGGCTGACGTTCGATTGCGAGTTACTGTACTTCGGGGCTGTATTCCACGACCTCGGGCTAACCGCGAAGTATCGCAGTCAGGACCACCGATTCGAGATTGATAGTGCGAACGCGGCCCGGGACTTCCTGCGGGCCAACGGCATCGACGAAGCGACGGTTGGGGTAGTGTGGGACGCGATCGCCCTGCACACGACGCCGGAAATCCCCTGGCACAAGCGGCCGGAGATCGCGCTCGTTACAGGCGGGGTCGAGGCGGATGTCCTTGGCGATGGGCTGGGTGAGATCCCGGCTGGCGACCGGGACGCCGTACTTGCCGCATACCCGCGAAGTGACTTCAAGCGGGGGATCGTCCAGGCGTTCACCGACGGCTTCGCCCACAAGCCCTTGACTACATTTGGGACGATGAACTCCGACGTGCTGGAACGGACGCTTTCCGGCTACCGCCGGCCGAACTTCTGCGACCTGATCGCCGCCAACCCGCTCGGCGGCTGACCGGTGCCGTTCATCAACTTCGATGTCCACTCGCCATGCTCAGTAACTGGAGCGAGGGTTCGTAACCCGCAGGCGTAATCCGGTGTCGGTTCGTCTTTTCGGGCGCGTAATCCGGTGTCGGGGCGTAATCCGGTGTCGGTTCATCTTTTCGGGCAAGAATGATGAACTCTTGTGAAATAACCCTTCCAGCCCTGCCTTGTGCGCACCCGATGGCGGAACAAAGCCTCGGCAAGATAAAGGGTTATTTCATGGTTTTGGGTGCAGCATGGCTGCATGTTGACTGACACCGGATTTCCGCGCACGGACAACATCCCCTCACCGCAAAAGCGGGCTGACTTCCCTCAGGTGTTCCGTCACGAGAGAACCTTGGCGAACCGACTCAGGGAGACAAATCACGGAAGCACGGCTCCACACCCCGGAGCCTTGCCGCCGACAAGAACCACTTGGGCGAAATGGACCACCCGCGTTTACTTTGTGCCACAGAGCAGGTGGCCCCCAACGCCGATGACGAGTTTGGGTGGCTTGTGCTTGGAGTTGTTGTCTGGTAAGGGCTTGGAGTCGGCCTTCCTTGAGGGAATTGGCCTAAAACATGAGACCGTCTTGTGTCATCATGGCGCGGTT
>JBAUOX010000549.1:0-2867 GCA_049579985.1 Isosphaeraceae bacterium
TTTCCCAGGGAACTCAGGGCGATCTCATCCACTGGCAGCAGCTCGAAGTCAATCTCGGAACCGAACACCTTACGGACCTCGTGGCCGATCGCGCGTCGTTCGTCGACTCCAAATGGGCCTTTGAGAACCACGCGGAGCTGGATTCGGTCGAGCTCTTCCTGAACCACCTGGAAACGACGGACCGCCGGGAAATCCTTCATCAGGTGCGGGAAGAACTCGCCTGGGATCCGGCGACCGTCGGGCGTCTGGAGCACGTCGAGCTGGCGGCCGACGACCTTGTGCAGGAGCGGCAGCCCCCGGCCACAGGAGCAGGTCCCCCAGCCCGCCACCGCACGGTCGCCGTTGGCGTAACGGATGAAGGGCATCCCGTAGTTAGTCAGGTCGGTGATGACCACGTTCCCCTCCTCGTTGTCGGGGGTGGGAAAGCCGTCGTCGTCGAGGACCTCCACAAGCAGGTTCTCCATCGTCAGGTGCAGACCCTCGTGCCGGTCGCACTCCGACCCGATCAGCATGACCTCCCTCGACCCGTAAGTTTCGAACACCGGCGCGTCGAAAACCTGCTGGATCAGTTCCCGCTGGAAGTCGTATAGCTTCTCGGCCCCGACGACGATGGAGCGAGGCGAGAGGGGTTTCAGCCCTTGCTCGTCCAGCCAGCGTGCGAAGACGTAGAGGGGGTTGGTGTATGCCACGAGGACGTCGGGCCGGTGCCGGTTGAGCCGTTTGAGGATCCGAGGCGCCGTCTCCTCGCTGAGCTCGAACGTGTTGACCAGCATTCGGCGGTACAACCGGTTATACAGCGCGTCTTTCCATCGCTTCCAGCGCGGCTGTTCCCCAAGCGGAACGCCCCAGAGGTAGAACTGCTTCGTCCCTGGGCCCGCACCGGCCCAGTCGTAACCTCGATGCCATGCGGCCATCCGGCGGTCGAGGCTTTCCGTGTCCAGGTCAAAATGCAGTGGCACCCCGGTCGAGCCGCCGGTCGATTTCCCCAGCAGGCGGAGCCCCGGCAACTGTGCACGCATCCCCGGCCGGTTCTCACGGATCACCTCGCGGTCGATCACGGGCCAGGAGCGGAAGTCTTCCAGTGACCGCAGCCGGTGGGGACCGATATCGAGGCGGGCCCATTCATCCCGATAATACGGACAGTTCGCCAGTGCATGCGCGACGAGCCGCTTCAGGGCCTCGAGCTGGAGCGACTCCAATTCCCCGCGCGTGAGCCACTGGGTCCGCTCGAGGTCTCGCCAGTAGCGAAAGGTCTTTCGACCTTTGAGTCCTGTCTCGAAGGCAGGGAGAAGAACATTGCGGTGGATATGGTAGAGCATCGCTCAACCTCAACCCCGAGTTTTCTCGATCAGCCCGAAGGGTTGCTTTCCGGCCGATTCACGGCTGACCAACCGCCACCAGGCTCATCGGCCACTCCGACCCCCGATGCGTGAGGCCGAGGCTCGAGGTAGAGCCGTTCGTACTGGGCGACCATCCGGCGCACATCGAAGTATTGCTCGACCCGATGCCGTCCCTCCAGGCCCATCCGACGGCCCATTTCCGGGTCGCGTAACAGCCGGAGGATCGCGCCGGCGAGTTCGGCCGGCGATCGCTCCGGGACGAGCAGCCCGGTCCGCCCTTCATCCACGACCTCGGGGTTGCCTCCGACCCGCGTGGCCACTACGGGTAACCCCCTTGCCATGGCCTCCAGGAGGGTCAGCGAGATCCCCTCCGTCAGCGACGGCAGGACAAAGAGAGATGCCCGGCCCAGCAGGTTCGGAACGTCCCTGACCTCACCCAGGAGGCGAACGTGATCCCCCAGGCCAATTCGGGCAACCAGGCACTCTAGCTCAGAGCTGCAGGGGCCGTCGCCGGCGATCTCCAAGCGGAACGCCGGGTACTCCCGGACGACGATGGACGCCGCGTGGATGAGGGTCGCCACGTCCTTCTCAGCGCTGAGGCGGCCGACCATGACGGCCGGCCCCCCATCTCGCGGGCCGAGATAGCCGAAGCGGGCCACGTCGATGCCGTTCCAGATCGTGGTGACCTTGTTTGGGGCGATGCCCTCCTCGTAGGAGATTCTCGCTGCATCGTGCGAGACGCAGACTACGCGGTCGGCCGTCCTGGTGGCCAGCCGGAAGAGCAATGTCTCGTGCCGGCTCGCGCCGAATCGTTGCCCGTGCCGGGTGAATATAACCCGCCTAACCCCCAAAAGCCGTCCTGCAGTCCCGGCGTAGATCAGCGGTTTGCTATTGTGTGCGTGCACGACATCCGCACCCCAACCCTTCAGAAGTCCGGCCAGACGGAACACCAGGAGTGGCCTCAGTCCCGGCGCCTCCTGCAGGGTGGTAACTGGCCAGCCGCACCGCTCGATATCATCCGCAGGGCTCCCCCGAGCGCCCAGGGCAACGAACCGGAGATCGAACCGACTGCGGTCGGCGTGCCGGGCGAACTCGACCAGCAGCTTTTCCATGCCACCCGTGACCATCTGGGAGGCAACGTGAACGACTCGCAACGGGCGACCCTCGGTCTTGGGCGACCTGCTCGCTTCGTCGCAGAGCGGATCGGGCGGAACCGAGGCTCCATCACTTCCAAGCCGCCCATCCCCTCGGTTCTCGCTGAACAGCTCCAGCGTCGTGGGTGGTCGTGAAGGCAAGCACTTCAGGGGATCATCCACGGGGCGAGCCAGAATGGAGCTATCACGCACTGTTCGCCGCGAGTATCGCTGTCCCATCTCCGAAACTTTGCATTCATGTGGAGAGACACTGCTCGACTGGGTTCGACTTCTGCATTTTTTGTAGGCGCTCGCCAGTTGGTGCGCCAGGACGGGTGGCAGGCGTCCATTTTCGGAGGGCGCAACCGTCCCAGTTTGCTCATGGTTGCACACC
>JBAUOX010000550.1:0-8742 GCA_049579985.1 Isosphaeraceae bacterium
GGGCGTGGCACGGGCGGTGGCCACCCGCGCGGCCAGCCGCTCCAGGTCGTAGCCTTCACCCAGCAGCTCGCGGAGCTCGCTACGGAGGCCGGAATCACGCACCAGCTCTTCAACGGCTGCGGACCGCTCGGCGATCAGCTCGACCGACGTCAGGGGCGAGGTCAGGTAATCGGCAAGCAGGCGAGCGCCCATCGGGGTGACCGTGCGATCGATGACCTGCAAGAGCGAGCCTTCACGCTTGCCCTCGCGCAGGGTGCGAGTCAGCTCCAGGCTGCGGCGCGTCATCTCGTCGAGGCCGAGAGTATCGGCCTTGCGGTACGGAGTCAGGCGGATGATATGCCCGAGCGACGATTTCTGGGTCTCCCTCAGATAAGCCACTAGGGCGCCCGCAGCCTGGACCTCCAGGGCGCGGTCGTCGATGCCGAAACCGTCGAGCGTGGTCGTGCCAAACTGCTCGTAGAGGGTCTTGCGCGCCTGCTCGGGCTGGAAGTCCCACGAGGGGCGGATCGTGACGGCCAGTGCCGACGAGGCCCTCAGCGCACGCAACCAGGGGGCGTCGATGGCCAGCTCGGAGACCAAGGTCTCCGCCGCGTTCAGCCGGGCCATCTCGTCGGCCAGCTCATGACGCAAGAGGCCGGTCAGGGAAAAGCGGCCGGTGGACAGCTCGACCCAGGCCAGCCCAAGCTTCGTCCCGGATTCCACGACCGCGGCCAGATAATTGGACGTCCTGGGATCGAGCAAAGCCTCATCGGTCAACGTTCCCGGGGTCACGATCCGGACGACGTCCCGCTTGACCAGACCCTTGGCCAGTCGCGGGTCTTCCAGTTGTTCGCAGACCGCGGCCCTCAGGCCCGCCTGGACGATCCTGGCCAGGTACGATTCGAGCGCGGGATGGGGGAAGCCGGCCATGGGAACGGCTTGCTCTCCCTTGTCTCTGTCGCGAGTGGTCAGCGCGATCCCCAGCAAGGCGGAAGCACGCTCGGCATCCTCGCCGAAAAGCTCGTAGAAATCGCCCATCCGAAAGAGCAAGAGCGCGTCCGGGTCGCGGGCCTTGAGCTCGCGATACTGCTGCATCATCGGTGTCGGAGAAGGCTCGCTCATGAGAAATGAGAATTGCGGGCAAGACATGTCCGGGAAGCGGGATCGCCTGGTCGTCGCCTCGGGACCGGCTCGACATGTGTGACCGGTCCACTCCCTCCGCCGCCCTCAAAAACGAAGGACGGTCCACTCCCGCATCGGGTGCGGACCGTCAGGTTTGGGCAGGCGCCGATAATCGCCGAGCGGACCAAGCGGGAGCCGGAAATTCGGGAACGCGATCAGAACTTGTCGAGCGCGGACTGCTCTTCGGGATAGATCTCGAAGACCTGATCAAGCCGGGTGATCCGGAAAACCTCCAGCAGATCGGGATGGATGCAGCAAAGCTTGAGCTTGCCCTTGACCGCGGCAACTTTCTTCTTGAGGTTGATCAGCTTGCCGAGCGCGGCGCTGGAGAGGTACTGCACGTTACCGAAGTTCAACAAGAGGTGCTTGTGACCCTCATCCTCGACCAAGCTGTAGAGCTGCTCGCCTACTTCCTGGATCTGTTCTTCGGTCACGATCTTGGTATCAACGAAACTGACAACCGTCACTCCATCAACGTTTTCCAGGCGGAGGAGACGGCGAGGGCCTTGCGACATCGGGAAACTCCTGTCGGGGACGGGAACCGCACCGGACCCAGGCAACTCATGTTTGTACAGGCCGGTCCCGCACGCGGGCCTCACAGGCGCAGTACCGGAAAGCATGGGAAAACCCACCGAGGCGAAAACCCTCCATAACCACCAGACTTACCAGAAAGTGCCAAGGAATCAAGGGTCCACCGAGAAAAGATGTTCGATCAAAGAAGACGCGGGGCGGGCTTGAGCTGACGGTTGCTGCTCAGTACCTATTGAGAGCGGCCTGCTCCTCGGCATGGATCTCGAAAACCTTGTCGAGCCCTGTCAGCTTGAACGGCACGAGAAGATATGGATGGATGCAACAAAGCTTGGGTTTCCCCTTGGCGGCATCGACCCGTCTTTTGAGGCTTACCAGTTTACCCAGCACGGTCGAGGAACAGTACTGGACGTTGCCGAAGTTGAGGAGGATCTTTTTCTTGGTGCTGTCTTCGACAAGCGCGTAGAGCTCGTCGCCGACTTCCTGAATCTGATCCTCGGCCACGATCTTGGTGTCTGTGCAGCTCACCACGATCACACCGTCAACGTTCTCTCTGCGGAGGCGAGAGCGCGGACCCGGCGACATTGGAAAACTCCTGCACGGAGGTAACGGAACGAAGTGTTGGGCCGCCAACCGATCCGTTCCACCAGCGAATCGGACGAATGAGCAATCATAACCCAAACAATCCTACGCAGTCTGCCTCGTTTCATGACATTGACTTCGCGTTTTGCATCGGGCTTTCTGGCCCGGACATTGGGAGCGAGGAACTTCAGGCCTGCGGGAATCGTGGATAGAATGAGAGTTGGAGCCTGAACGAGCGGACTCTAGTCCTGGAACTCCAGGCGAAGTGCGCTCTCGATTGAGAAAGACGATGAGGGCTCGATATGCTTTCCGCAGTGGAATCGTTTCCGAATCAGTTTCCCGGTCGAGAGTACGAGATCGAGATCACCTGTCCGGAGTTCACCGCGGTCTGCCCCAAGACCGGGCAACCCGATTTCGGCACGATCGAGATCACCTATGTACCGGCGACAACGTGTCTGGAGTTGAAGAGCTTGAAGCTTTATCTCTTCGGCTATCGCGATCGCGGCATCTTTTACGAGCATTCGGTCAATTCCATCCTGGACGACCTGGTCGCCTCGTGCCATCCGATTCGGATGAAGGTCGTCGGCCAGTTCAATCCTCGGGGGGGAATCAGCTCGCGGATCACGGCGACTTACGAGGCGGCACGGGGTTGACCTCGCACCGCAGGTCAGCTCCAAGGCCGGGAACGGTGACCGATCCGAGCGTGGTGCGAGAAACGAGGCAGTGCCATGAAACCTGGAATACTGACCCTGACCACGGACTTCGGCATCGGCGGTCCTTACGTGGCGGCCATGAAGGGCGTGTTGCTCGGCCTGGCCCCGGAAACGCAGATTGTCGATGTCTGTCACACGATCTCACCGCAGAACATCCTCGAGGGGGCGTTCGTGCTTGCCGGGATCGTTGATGCGTTTCCGCACGGGACGGTTCACCTGGCGGTGGTCGATCCGGGGGTGGGAATCGATCGCAGGCTGGTCGCCGTCAGGTTGGCCGAACAGTGGTTCGTATTGCCCGATAACGGGTTGATCACCGGCATCGCACAGAAGTACCCTTTCCAGGGAATCTGGGAAATCACCAATCCCGCGCTCCGCCGACACGTGGTGTCCAACACGTTCCACGGCCGTGACATCCTCTCACCGGCCGCGGCCCATCTGCTTCGCGGCGGCGACCCCGCCGAGCTCGGTGCCCCGCTTTCCAGGTTGATCACCTTGCGCAACTTCGAGCCAATGGCCGATGATACGAGCTATGTGGGAGAAGTCATCTTTCGTGACACCTTCGGCAACCTGATCACGAACGTCAATTCAACCCACCTGGCCGGTCATCCGGCCGACGACTGGGTCGTCGAGATTGCCGGGGAACGAATCGAAGGCCTGTCGCGCGCCTACGGCGAAAAGCCCACGGGTTCGTTGATAGCGCTGCCGGGCAGCTCCGGCTGGGTCGAGGTCGCCGTCGTCAACGGTGACGCGGCCAGGCACCTCACCGCCGGCGCGGGGACGACGGTCTGGCTGAGGCACAAAAGTCAAGCAGCGGGCTCGTGATGGAACTGGCGACAGCGGTAAACTGATTATTAGGATATGTACAAGGGAAGGAGGCAATGCATGTCAGCGCTACAGGGTGTGATTCACGGCAAAACCATTGAGCTGGAGCAGGAGCCCGGGCTCCCCGAGGGGCAGCGAGTCACCGTCGAGGTCCATCCGCTGGATGAGCCCCCGGCCTGGCTGGAGCGGTTCGTCGTGGACCCCTCGGTACAGCCTGGGAAGTTCGTGATCAAAGGGACTGGGCTGCTAGTCGACAACTTGGTTCAACGGGTCGAGGAAGGCCGCGGCGAAGAGGATCTCCGGCAAAGTTACCCGGAACTGACGGCCGCCGACGTGGAGGCCGTCCGCCAGTATGCGCGAGTTCCCGAGGCACTTAGACGCTCGTTCGGCGGCTGGGCTGAGGACGAGAAGGAGCTGGACGAGTACATTGTTTGGACGCGCCAGCAGCGAAAGGTGCGCCGTCGGAGGATCGAGGAGTGAGTTTCCTCCTGGATACGGATATCTGCTCGGCACAGATGAAGGCCAATGCCCGCGTTCATGGCCGGTTTATTCAGCATGGTGGGCGGCTACACGTCTCGGCGGTGACACTTGGCGAGTTGCTCGCATGGACGGGCCGCGCCAAAGCCTCGCCCCGGCGGTTACAGGCTCTTCTCGACTTGCTCAAGGTGGTCGTTCTTCCTTTCGACGAGACGGCGGCCAGCAAGTTCGGGGACGTACGTGCCTGGCAGTTGGATTATGGCCTCGCCTCACCTGATCTCGATTTGCAGAATGCTGCCATCGCTCTGGCACATGGGCTGACGTTGGTCACCCACAACACGCAGGACTACGCCCACATCCCCAACCTCAAGATGGTGGACTGGCTGGCGCCATAGCACGACGCCAGTTCCGGGGACACAGTTCCGGGCCGGGTCGCCCTGGTAGGAGAAGCTGTGGCGAGAAGCTGAGAAGCTGTGGCCACGCACCTTTGTCCGGGATGAATAGGGGGTCTGGAGCATTAACTTGCGCTTCCCGCTGAAGTCTCAAATGGCCCGCACACGCCGCAGATCACCGGTTTTTCCAATCATGAGTGCATGGCAAGAAAACTGCCCAGGAGCTTGCCCTCCTCCGGAGCGAGGCCGAGTTACTCCTCTTCGACTGGGTCTTGAGCGAGGTGGCCGGCGTCGCGACCAGGGCGCGGACAATCTGCGAGAGTTGCCGCCGGCCGGCGCCAGCTCGACCTCGATCCGATCGCTGACCATGAGCAGGCCAACCCGGTCGCCGTTGTGCACGGCCGCCGTGGCCAGAAGTGCCGCGGCCTGCGCGGCGCGGTCGGCCTTCGAGCGGAAGGGGCTACCCGCTTTGTGGCACTCAGGAAACGTGCGCCCAGGAAATGTGGACGGCTCTTTTGCGGCGCCCTCGGCCAGTCAGGACGGCGAAACGATGGGTCTGTCATGTCGGATCGCCTCCAGCAGGCTCGAGACGGCGGACTCGAGTCGTCGGAACGATCGAAGCTTGCGAGCTCGAATGGCTTCAAGGTCGACCAACCTGGTAAGGGCTTCCTGGTCGCGGGTCGGTTTGTAGCCTCCCTCGACGATGTTGTCGAGCCACCCCTTCGCGTCCCTTGGACTTGCTTCGAGATCTCCCTCGGGCGCTTTCGCATTGGACTTAATGAGGCGCCCGTCAGGCAAGCCTCGGCCCGCCAAGGAAGAAACCCCCGCAATCAGCCATGTCTCGTATTCTTGTCTTGCAAAAACCACCGCGACAGAAAACTTTTTCCCCGCCCCAACCTGCAGCGCTGCACTGGCCAGTGATCTGGCTACTGTAGCCGCGCAAAACTCGTTGCCCCCGACCTTTTCAACGTCGCCATCGAGAATCAGCAACACCCCGCCGACGCTGGGACGCTTGAGGCTGGCTCCCAACTTGCGCTTCCATTCGGAAAAGTCGTGTTTCACGAGTTTATTGACTTGGCCGACGCGGAACGGGTTGTCATCGAGCAATAAGTTGTGCCAATCGCCCCGCTCCGTGAGAAGTCGTCTGACAAGCGTTGGCACAGCGTCTGCTTCGCCCTCCCCTTCGACGAACAGGATGAGTCGCCTCATGCGCCGGTTGTCTCCAGTTGTATTCGTGCAGGATCAACTGTGAGAAGTTCTCCAGGGTCGAGCAATTTGTCGCGAATCGCTTCCTTTTGCTCGGCGGAGACGAAGCCAACTCGGGTTTCCAGGCCGGCGAGCTCCACCACGCGAATCTGTTCCACATCAAAATAATCAAGCAGGTTTGGACTATGCGTCGTCAGGATGACCTGTCCATGTCCCTGTTTCGGCGCCGCCTTGAATTCTTCCGCCAGAAGCGAGAGCGCGCCCGGGTGTATCCCATCCTCGGGATGCTCGAAAATCAACGTTTGCTTGGGAGGTGTCTGATAAATCGCAAGCAAGTGGGCGTAAAACCGTCGAAAGCCACCGGACTCCTGGGAAAGATCAAGAGTCAGGGTCTTACCGTCGAACCTGTGGCCGACCACGATCTTCGTCGGATTCTGGATGTTATCTAACTCGAGGGACGAGATCGAACGGTTCACGCGTTCGAGCACTGCGACAATGCTCCTGCGTACCTTGAGTTCCTGCAGGTTGTTCACAAGTTCCCTGAGGATATCAAGGAAATTCGACGCGTCATCAGCCAGGCCCCCCCACGTTCGTTGATTCGCACTGCCCGGCTGGCTAAGGACTTTGTCGGAGAACACGTAGCAGCCGATTCCCGAGGTCAGGGCTGTGAACGCAATCACAACTTCGAAGATCGATGGAATACGACCGAGCGCGATCGCCACGGGCCTCGGAACCTGAAGTAATTCGGGCTCAACCAGCCAACGCGCTGGATTTCGTCCATCGTTAACCTGGTGGAAGAGGCATCGATCACCGAGGGTGAGACGCTCGTTCTCTGGCGGATGGCCTGGGCCGATCTTATTCATCGACAATTCGTACTGAAACCTTCCTTCAACGCCGGATACTGAGAATTCGACAAGAAAGCTGGTGGGTGCGTCCGGCGCCGTCACCGGTCGCAACAGAGGCCACGATTGTTGCAAGGGCTGATTCGAGATCAGCACGTCCCTCAGAAACCGCAGCGCTTGCACGAAGTTCGATTTGCCTGTGCCGCTCTTGCCGACAAGGACCGTGACGGGTGAGAAATCCACGTCCACATCGACGATGCTCTTGAAATTCTGGACGTGAAAACGATGGATCATGATTTCCTCGGGATCAGAAAGCTTGGCTCGCCCCGCTTCGTATAATATAAACCAGTGGACTTGCTGGTGAACCTTGTCAATCCAGTCGGTCGCCTATTACTGCGACCTCTCATTGCTCAGCTCTGAATTATGTTTATCGCTTGGCCGGGGGCCGGCTCGGCAAGGTGCTCTGCCAGGCCGACCAGTGCGGCAATTCTTCGAGGAGGGATTCTGTCCGGCCGTTCTCGGGCGCGGATGCAAATTTCCAGTAATCGGCCATCGACAGCAGGCGGATCAGAGATTGGAAATGATCATCCCCGAGTGCCTCCTTGAGCACGGTATCGTTGGAAATCTCCTCCGTCGTGCGGGCCCGAAGGGAGGGGCCGAACCGGGCCGCCAAGGTTTCCCTCGCCTGGACGGCCAGGCTCAAGAGCTGCGCGTCGGGAGTATCAAGAGAAGTGACGGGCTGAGGCGGCGAGACTGCCCGGCGCCTTCGGCGGCGACGG
The DNA here is from genome assembly GCA_049579985.1 of Isosphaeraceae bacterium. Taxonomy (GTDB): domain Bacteria; phylum Planctomycetota; class Planctomycetia; order Isosphaerales; family Isosphaeraceae; genus Aquisphaera. Next base: position 7,503 of record JBAUOX010000550.1, read on the forward strand.
CTAATCATCCAGACCGCCGCGAAGAGCACCAAGCCGACTCCCAGGAGCGGCCACAGGCTCGAGCGTTCCTCCGACCATGGCTCGGGCCCAAGGTTGGGGCGGGGGGGAACGAGTACGCGGGCATTCTCCCGGTTCAATGGGTACCTCGCCGGGCCGATCGTCGCGAGAACAGCTCGATCAGGGAGAGTATCGGCTCGACCTCGGTGGACATGGTAAACCCATCCACCCCGGCGCTGGCGCACCAGCGATGAAACGCCTGCTTGCGCTCCTGGGCCCTGCGGGCGTAGTCGGCACGCTGCCGCTTCGAGGACGAATCAATCACCTGGGTCTTGCCGCTCTCAGCCTCCTCGAGCGACAGAAGTCCCGCCGCGGGGAGTCGTTCCTCCAGCGTGGTGACGATGCGCATGGCAATCGCGTCATGCCTCCGCGCGGCGCGGCGCCAGAGGCCGATCGGCTCGTCGGAGTCAAAGTCGCTCAGGACGATGATCATGGCCCGCCGTGCCGTTCGTCGCACGCGCGCGAGGCCGATGCCGGGCTGGGTCTTGAGCGAGGTGGTCGGCGTCGCGACCAGGGCGCGGACAATCTGCGAGAGCTGCCGGATGCCGCCGGCGGGCGCCAGCTCGACCTCGATCCGAGCGCTGACCATGAGCAGGCCAACCCGGTCGCCGTTATGCACGGCCGCCGTGGCCAGGAGTGCCGCGGCCTGCGCGGCGCGGTCGGCCTTGGTGCGACCCTCCATTCCGAACCGCATGCTGGCGGAGACGTCGAGCACCAGCCAGAGTGTGAGCGACCGCTCCTCGACGAATCGCCGCACGAATGGCTTGCCCTGGCGGGCGGTGACATTCCAGTCGATGTGGCGCACGTCATCTCCGGGTTCGTAGGCGCGAAGCTCGGCGAACGTCAGCCCCACGCCCGGCCGCGCTCCGTGATAGGCCCCGGCCAGTTGCATGACGGCCTCGGGGCGAACCCGAAACCGCAGCCGCCGCGCCCTGCGCATGATCTCCGCGGCGTCGATGGGAGGATTTGACGGCTGTTTCGATTTCTTGCCACGGCGGAAGGGCCAGAACATGGGCGGCTCGGTCAGCGACTCAGGAAGCGGCGCGGCAGAATATTACCCTGGCACCGAAGAAGCTCATACGAACCCGACGCGCCAGCGAGGGGAGTGCCTCAGAGCCCTCGCTGGCGCGTCGGGTTAGTATGTGCAAGGATGCGAAACTTTCTTGCCGGGGTAATACAACGC
>JBAUOX010000551.1:0-18912 GCA_049579985.1 Isosphaeraceae bacterium
TGGGGCTGCCCCCGCAGAAGAAAAAGCGAGTGGTGTTGACTGCGGCTGGTCGCCGCAACGCGAAGGAGGACCCAGAACCAGCATGAACAACTATGCCCAGAATTGGATCAGACTGGGCAGCCTAGTCAGAGCCCGACCAGAGCACGATGCCCCATGTGACAAGAATCGAAAGACTCAAGACAAGGAGAGTCGGTCGCGATCGAAGAGACATTGGGTTAACTTCTCCGCAAATTCTCTTGCGAAACCCAATCTCGACGCTACTATAGGTGTGAGTTCAGTTTAGCGTGCCCGAGATTGAACAGTCAAGACAAGAATCCACCTCCGCCACCAAGTACTTCGCTCAATGATTTCACAAATTGGCGTTTCTCCAAGAGTTGGCACTCGCCAGTTGGTGCGCCAGGACGGGGCGCGGGTGGCCTATTTTACGGTGCGCAACCGAGGATCAACGTGGGATGGGCGGCATACTGCTCGCGATCTTCACCCGAGCGTGTTCCTGACCTCTTCTCTGTAGAGAAGAGTCGTTCCGAAGCCAACGCTTCGGCGAAGTTACTTCGGTGCGTCTTACGCGCAAGCATCGACACACGGTGACGCGGAGTTGCCATGTCCACCCCCAGGGAGACAGATCCGATGCGTACCACTAGCTGCGGGTCTGCTCGCCGCAGGTCGCACGCCGGAACACATAACGATAGCCCGGTATTCCGCCGCGATTGCCAGTGGGCTGCGCGGAGTCACAGGCCGTGATCGCGGCGGAATAGTGGTCCGTTGGACGAAACCGGTCGCCGCCTCCCCGGTTCGCGACGTCCCGATGGAAGCTGTCCTGGATTCCGTCCTTGTTGATTCGCAGTCGCTTGATGAGATGACCCAGGCCCCGTCGGTTGGCCAGCTTCAGGTCCACTTTGACCCCGCCCTTTTCGTCGACGTCGATGAAATCCAGCAGGTCGCAGGATGCGACGTCTGCAACGCGGGCCAAAACCTCGTTGGCAGCCATGGCGGCCGTCGCCATCCTGACATCGATGGCAGCCCGAAACACTGTTCAGTTTCGCCGTGAGTATGGAATCAATGCGGTGCGTCGTCGCAAGCTCGACGCACCCTACCGGGTCGAAGACCTCATCGCTGTCGAAAGACCAGGACGGTCTTGCCGAGCTCCAGCCGGTCGCCATCGTGCAGCGGCTCGGTTCCTGTGACGGTCTTGCCGTTGAGCCGGGAGGGCCTCTGCGCGGCCAGGTGGCGGAAGAGGCAGCCCTGGGGAATTGCCTCGATCTCGGCGTGCTGGCGGGCGACGTCGGGATCGCCGAAGATGCCGATCTCGGCGCGTTTGTCCAGGCCAAGGCGGCAGCGCGTGTGAGCCAGCAGGTAGATGCGGCCCTCCTGGCGTCCGCTCCGCACCTGGACCCAGGCCCGGCGCAGGGCCTGCTCGACCAGGGCAAGGAAGAGGCCCAGTCCGCCACCCAGGATCACGATCCCGAGAGCCTGGCCAAGGTCGTAACGATTGCCCAGAGCGACACGCAACTGTTCGAAGCAGCAGCCGCCCAGTCCGCCGCCGATCAGGCCGAAGATCAGGCGCTGGCGCGAGCGGTCGGCCAGCCCCTGGCCCAGGCCGAGGACCGACCAGGAACCGGCCCGACCGATCAGACCGCCGCGGAAGAGGCCGATCACCAGCTCGCCGATCACCAGTCCGAGGGCCCCGCCGAGGGCGGCCGCCGGCACGCCCCACGACACCGCGCGGGCCAGCTTGTGCCAGGCACTGTCGCGAAACGGACCCCAGGCGGACAGGAAGAACCCGATCGACCCGCCGATGATCAGGCCCGCCAGGGCATCGCGAACGTAAACCGATTCCGCCTGGACTAGCTCCACATAAAGATACAATCCAAAGATTGCACCTACAGCGCCGGCCAAGGCCAGGTCGTAGGCCTGGCGCAGGCTGGCCCAGCCCTGGGTCGCGGGCGGGCGGGGAAAAGCGTGAGGCTCGGTAGCGGAAGGCGCCGGGGCGGCCTGGGTCATGATAGCACCCGCAGGGCGCGGCCTCCCTCGGCGATCATCCGCGCGATATGCCCGAACGTCTGGACGAGATCGCCGCTTCGCGCGAAGATCGACGCGCGCTCGCTGCTGGCCAGGCGGCCCAGGTAGTCGCGGTCGGCGTCACCGGTGCCGATGGCGACGATCTCGATCCCCTGCCCCCGCGTCGCCAGGGCCTGCTCGACGGCGCTCTCGGGGGCGTCGGGAAAGCCGTCGGTGAGGATCACGATGCAGCGTTTCCAGTCTGTGGCGACGAGTTGACCGGGGGCCATCTCCAGCGCGTCGGTGAGGTTCGTCGAGCCCTCGGCCTCGAGCCGGCCAATCGCGGCGTGCAGCCGCCTTGCGTTGCTGGTCGCCGCGCACTGGAGAGCGACCAGGCTGGAGAACGAGATCAGGCCGACCTCCATGGTCGTGAAGTCGCAGCGATCGAGGAACTCTCCGGCCGCCGTCTGGGCCTCGACCAAGGGCTGGCCGATCATGCTCGACGAGACGTCGATGAGCAGGAAGACGCGGATCCGCTCGGGTTCGCCAACGACGGCGACCTCGGGCGGTCTGCCCAGCCACGAGAGATCATCGGGCACGGGTTCGACCGCCAGGGCCAGGCTGCGCCCCGTGTCGCGCTGGACGGCCTGCACCTGGACCACGCCGTTGACGTCGTACGAGATGCCCACGTCGACCATCACCTCGGCGCCGGTGGCGTGAATTCCCGTGAAGACGTACTTCCCCAAGATCGTGCAGTCCAGCGGTGAGGTGCTCTCGCCTTGGGTCAGGTAGACTTCGAGCCGGGTATTGGCCCCGCCGTGCGTGGCGTGGATATAGGTCTTGGTGTTCCGCGCCGGAATCGGGATGTTGCGGCGGATCAGGACGTCGTTGATGAAGCTGGCGGCATCGGGGCTGAGGACAACGGTCCCCAGGCTGTGCGACATAACATCCGTGACGCGGCGCGCGGCCGTCTGGGCCGCGTTGCCCCGGGCCGGGCCGGTCGCAAGCGTGAATTTTGGCAGTGCGTCGCCAATCGGCTGGCCCACCTCGATGGCCGCCTGGATGGCCGCGCCCAGGGCGACGACCTCGTCGACGTTAACGCCGATCCGTGGCGGCTTGCCGGCCATCTCTGTAACATACGAGCGAACCATGGGCATGCGGGTCGATCCACCCACCAGCAGCACGCCATCGAGGTTTTGCCAGTCGAGCCGTGCCTCGCCAAGAACTTCCTCGGTCAGGCGCCTGGTGCGGTCGATGAGGGGGAACGACATGGCCTCGAACTCCGACCGGGAAAGCTCGAAGCTCTGCCGCCGCGAACCGAGCTGGAGGGTGATCCGGGTCGACGTCCGCTCCGAGAGGGCCCACTTGGCCTGCTCGCTGCGAAGCAGGACCTCGTTGAGCGCGACCGGGTCATCGAGCGGATCGAAGCCGGTCTGGGCGGCGAACTGCTCGGCCAGAAACGTGGCGATCCGGTCGTCCCAGTTCTTGCCGCCCAGGTCATGGTCGCCGGCGGTGGCCAGCACCGTGATGTCCTCGGTTGCAATCCGGGCGACGGTCACGTCGAAGGTGCCGCCGCCCAGATCGTAGATCAGGACCGTCTCGCTAGCGATCCCTGTCCGGTTCAGGCCGTAGGCGAGAGTGGCGGCCGTGGGCTCGTTGATGATCCGCATGACCTGGAAGCCGGCGGCATTGCCGGCCTCGATCGTCGCCTTGCGCTGGGCGTCGCCGAAATAGGCTGGGACCGTGATCACGGCGCGATCGACGGACTGCCCCAGGGCAAGCTCGGCATCGGCCTTGAGCCGCTGGAGCACAAGTGCCGAGAGCTCGGTCGCCGAGTAGGTCTTGCCGCGGAACTGGAGCTGGTAAAGCGGAGAGCCCATGTGGGGCTTGAAGAAGCTGGCGATCTCCGAGTCGCCCAGTCGGGCCCACTCCTTGGCCTCCTGGCCCACCGCGGGGGGGTCGGTGCCGAAATAGACGACCGACGGCGTGATGTTCTGCCCCTCGCGGTTGGTGATGACCTCCGGCCGCCCGTAGCGATTGCGATGCGCCACGACCGAGTTGGTGGTGCCCAGGTCGATGCCGACGAAGGTGGACATGGCTCAAGACTCCTCCAACATCATGGCCCGGAACCCGGCTTGTGTAAAATGCCGATCGGCCGTCACGGCATCAACCAACCGGTGCTCTCGCATGACGACGAAGGAAATGCAATCTGTGAGCCCCCATTCCTTATCTGGAGTCGACCGGTACAGACCAAGGCCCCGGGATAGGAGAGCCGTATCGACTGGGATTATGGTCAGATTGCCTTCCGTCGCTCCTCGTTCACTGAGACAAGAATCAAGGAACTCGGCCGCCGCGGTTCGATCAAAACGACAAAGCGCGTTACCCACCTCGACGAGGATCGCTTCGGTAAGCAGAACGGACCTGGCGTCCCTGACTCGGGGAAACATCGTCTTGGCTTTCTCATGATACTGATCTCGGCGGTTGATCAGAGCCTGAATGAGCGAAGTGTCCAGGAACAGACGTTCTTCGCTCATTGTCCGTCGTCCTCACAGCGTTTGGGAACACCGTAAAGGTAGTGGTCGTGTTCGGCAGACCAGTCTCGCGGCGCCTCGATGCTTCCCGTCAACTTCTCCAGGGAATCCCAGAAGGTCGTCTCGGTTCCGGACGGTGGCAGGCCCTCATCACCAGATGGGAGCCCCAAGGTTGTCTTAAGGGCCCCTATCACTTTGGATACGAAGTCGAGATCTTCTTCATCAGGGATTCTCAGACAACCATCAACAAGGGGCAGGCCCGCACGCGAGAGGGCCAGAGCGAGGGCTGGGTCGATTTGGCGCAGCGTTTCGGGGGCACGAAGGCGGGTGGTGATGCGGGTGAGCAGGCGTCGGTCGTCAGCTCGGCGGACTGTCATCGATTTCGGCAACCACGATCGGCTGCGCCAGAGCACGACCGCGTGGGGATGAGCCTGCCTCAACTCTTCGAGCTGAGCTTGAAGCAGGAGATTACCCCTACCACAGTGCCTTTGAAATCTTTCGAAAGCGGGTAAACCGGCGTCCTGATTCGTTCCCGCATCGGGCTCGATTTCGGGACATTCTTCAAGGCCGAGCTTGGCCTTCCATTGCTCGGGGTAAGCACAAGCCTTCGGGGGCGTGCCGCCGGTGCCCGCCACCAAGACGAGAACGTGAAGCCCCGCCAAGTCCTTTCCGGCTGCAAGCACTGCGTTGAAGACGCTCCGGGCCCTTCCTTCGCTCGCCGGGTCTCTGTAAAACTCCAGCAGGAATCCATGACGCAGTCGACCGAACCGGATGGCCCGGATCAACTTGGCCGCGTCGCCCGGCCGTACCGACCGCGCTGTTTGCTCCGCCGCCATGTCGCCCATCTTGTCCACCGACTTGCCGAGCCCGACCTCGATCCCGGCGATAGCCGGCAAACCGCGTTTGCCGCGTCTCACGCGTCCTTCGCGCGTGATCGAACCGGGATCCAGGAGTGCGAAGTCCAGCTTGCCGGGGCTCTCTCGCTTTCCCTTGTGGAGGTAGACTTCTTTGGTGTAATGCTCGGACTCGAACATGAGCGTAACGGTACCGTCTGGCTCGGCGCGATGGAACAGATCCTCGCCTCCGTGTGAAAGTACCCGGTGGTAAAGATAGTGCATGATCCCGGTATCGCCGTGAAACTGCCACGGATTCTTGAGGAAGAGGATGGCTGTCTCGGTGATCGCTTTTTCCACCCTCCCCAGAAAAGCCTGTTCAATGTCCGAGTCAACCGTGGCCATTCAAAGTGACTCCCAAACTTCTTGATCGCGATTGTCTTATGAGACCCAATCGGAGCGACCCGATCATGACTTCCGTGCCCAGATATATGTCGACGAAGGTAGACATATCGCGACCTCAATTGCTCTCGCCGCCGCCCCTTGCCCGGGGCACGATCGTCTCGCGAACCCACCGCCGGAACGCCTTGGCCCACGGAGTGTCGGTACCGGGCTGGTAATCGCGGATGAAGGCAGCAATGTCTGCCATCGGCAGGAATGGCAGCTCCTCGCTCCTCTCGCTGATGCGATATGAGCCGTCGTCCTGAAGTCGAAGGACTGTCAGAATCTCGCCATCAAATTGCCATACCTCGGGAATCTTGAGAGCGCCGTAAATGCTCAACCTCCGCCCCGAATTGCTCGTGATGTCAATTTCGATGGCGAGATCGGGAGGAGGATCGAACTCCAGATCGATGTTCTTCGAGTCGCGGATCTTGCGAGCGCTTGAGATGTAGAAGCACTCATCGGGCTCCAATCCGCGATCAAGCACTTCACGGCCCAAGGTGGTCGATCCGAAGGAATAGAGGTCCAGGTCAAGCTCTTCCGTGAGCGTCTCGATCAAGCGCCCGAACAGCGATTTGTAACGCTCGTGAATCGGTAGTGGCGTCATCAGCTCCAGGGTCCCTCGATCATAGGTCACTCGAACCGGTCGATCTCCCAGGATCTTGAGGAGTGACTGGTAGCCTTCCCAGTCGATGTCGTGGAGGACGAATCGCTGAGTGGCGCCTTGGAGCCGTTCCGAGACAGCAGTCGACATTCCCTTCTCCTTTATGACACTGTCAACAGCCTTAGCGCCGTGGATCGCTCCTCGACCTCCTCGGCGTTCATGACGGCCTCGGTCTGGAACTCGACGTCGATCGAGCCGCCCGCGGTCAGGTCAATGGCCGAGACGTTCAGCCGCCCGTCCTGGTTGATGGCGAACTTGACGCGGATGGGGCTGCGAGCCGGCAGCTTCTCGGGAAGGTTGAGCGTGGCCAGGCCGACTTCCTGGCAGTCGGCCGGCTCGGTGCTGTCGCGCTCGCCGGCCATCACGCGGATGTCCACGGCGGCTTGGTTGTCGGAGTCGGTACCGAAGTCACTGATCCGCTCCATGGGAACCTCGGTGTTGCGGGGCAGCAGGTAAACCACGATGTCCTGGCTCTGCTGGTCGCGGGCGACAACGCCCAGGCTCTTGGAGAGGACGTTGACGATTCGCGTGCCCACGAGCTCGCGCACCGGACCGGTCAGAGTGAACCCCAGTTGCTTCTCCAGGTGGTCGAGCGCCTGCGCGACCTCTTCCTCGGGCACATCGCTCAGGTTGATCGGCTCCGCGGCGACATCCAGGCTGGCGTCGCGGCTGGCCAGGATCTCCTGGATTTCCTCGTGGAGCGATTCCTTCAATCCATAAAGCGCAGCGCCCTTGGCCACGGCCTCGTCGGGATCGTAGATCTCCGGCTGGAGGTTGAACTCGGCGACCAGGCGATCATGGACCTGGGGCATGCGGGTCGCCCCGCCCACCAGGATGATCTTGTCGAACGTGGTGTGGCCCTTGGCACGGGCGTCGGCGAGCATCTCGTGGGTCAGCTCGATGGTGCGGTCGAGCAGGTGCCGCGTGACTTCCTCGAACCTTGGGCGGTCGAGCTCGACCCGAGCCTGCTTGCCCGCGTGAGTCACCCGGAACGGGGCCTTATCGCGCTGGGTTAGCGTCTTCTTGCCGCGCTCGGCCTGGAGAAACAGGTCGTTGAGAACTTCGGGGTCGTCGAGCGGGTCGGACTCCTCGCCGGTCTGCATGCGGAATTGCTCGGCAAGGTACATCACAATCGCCTCATCCCAGAGGATGCCGCCCAGGCGGTGGTCGCCGCCGGTGCAGATGACGCGGATTAGCCGATCCTTGATCTCGATCATGGTGATATCGAAGGTGCCGCCGCCCAAGTCGTAGACCAGGACCGTTTGGTCTTCCCCATGCTCGAGCCCGTAGGCGATGGCCGCCGCCGTTGGCTCGTTGAGGATGGCGCGGACGCTCAGCCCCGCCAGCCGGCCGGCGTTGGCGGTCGCCTCGCGCTCGGGCGTTCCGAAGTAGGCCGGGCAGGTGATCACGACGTCGGTGATCGGCTCGCCGCCGGCGGCGATCTGGGCATCGCCCACGACCTTGCGGAGGATGAACGACGAAATGTCCTCCGGGCTGAAGGCCTGACCCTCGTACTGGAAGACGAAATTCGGGTCGCCCATGTGCTGCTTGATCCGCGAGACGACCCGGTGGGGCTCCACCTTGGCCGACTCCTTGGCGGTGTTGCCCACGATGATGTTGTCGCCGTCGAAGAGCACCACGGAAGGCGTGATCCGCTCGCTCTCCTGGTTGGGGACGATCACCGCTTTGCCGTGCTCGTCCACGTACGCGATCGCCGAGTAGGTCGTTCCCAGATCGATCCCGTACACCCTCTTGAGGCCTTCACCGTCAGACACGTCAGGGGCTCCCGTTGCTCACTCTGTCGTCAAGGCTGCGGTTCCATGAGATGATACCGGTTCCGGGCAGGTTCCGGCGCGCACAACGGTTTTTCGAGGGAATGTTCGTCTGTCCCGATCCGATATTAGTCGGCATTCCTCCGTTCCAGGGAAGCTGCCGTCGGGATCGGGAGCGAACCGTGTTGCCGGGCGGGCCATGCCGGTAAGCTGTGGGGTAACCGATCTTGTTCTTGTTGCGGAATCAATTGTCCGTTATCCTGATAGGAAAAGTGCCGGATTCGACCCGTCGACGACCACGCTCAGTCACTGCGTCCGGTCTTTCGGGCGCGCATGACTGACCTACCGTGCTGGGTCCTTGCTGAGGACAAGTTTTTTTCCGCCGCGGAGTCGGATCAATCTGGGAGCAATTGGTTATGGAGAATCCTGCCGCCGGGGTCATGAGTCGTGGACGAATCTACGACGATATCACCCAGACGATCGGCAACACGCCCTTGATCCGTCTGCGCAAGGTGACCGAGGGTTGTCACGCCGAGGTTGTCGCGAAGCTGGAGAGTTTCAATCCGCTCTGGTCGGTCAAGGACCGTATCGGCGTGGCGATGATCGACGCGGCTGAGGCCGCCGGGCTGATCCGCAAGGACACCGTGATCATCGAGCCCACCAGCGGGAACACGGGCATCGCGCTGGCGTTCACCTGTGCCGCGAGGGGCTACCGGCTGGTGGTCACGATGCCTGAGAGCATGAGCCTGGAGCGGCGGCGGCTGATCAAGGCATTCGGGGCCGAGATCGTGCTGACGCCGGCCGCCGAGGGGATGCCGGGCGCCGTGCGTAAGGCCGAGGAGCTGATCAATAATACGCCCAACGCCTTTATGCCCCAGCAGTTCAAGAACCCGGCCAACGCGGAAATTCACCGCAAGACCACGGCCGAGGAGATCTGGAGCGACACCGGTGGCAAGATCGACATTCTTGTCGCGGGCGTGGGCACGGGCGGGACGATCACCGGTTGCGGTGAGGTTCTCAAAAGCCGGAAACCGTCGCTTCGGGTGATCGCCGTCGAGCCCCTGAACTCGCCGATCCTCAACCAGTCCCGGCATCAACAGCCACTCCGTCCTGGACCGCACAAGATTCAGGGCATCGGCGCGGGGTTCATTCCCGGTATTCTCAACACGCGGGTCATCGATGATGTGATCACGGTCCGCGATGACGAGTCGTTCGAGATGACGCGCCGCCTTGCACGCGAAGAGGGAATGCTCTGCGGAATCTCGTGCGGCGCGGCCGCCGTAGGGGCGATCACCGTCGCCCGGAAGCCGGAGAATGCCGGCAAGCTGATCGTCGTGGTCCTGCCGGATCTCGGTGAACGTTACCTCTCAACGCCGCTCTTCCCCGAATGATGGATGACGCGACTGCCGGTCCGCAGGGGGCCAGCTCAGAGCGAATGCAGGTACTCGACGAGATCGTCGATCTGCGGGCGGCTCAGGTGGGACGTTCTGTCGTGTCGGTCGGGTTCCGCTGGGTCAAGAGCTCCTGCAGGCTGGCGCACGAGCCATCGTGCAGGAAGGGGGCCGTTCGCCAGCGCTCCACCAGCGCGGGCGTGTCAAAGAGGGCCTGTCCCTGATCCGAAACGGCCTGTGGTTCCGACATCGTGAGCCTTGAGGTCGGTGAGCAGGCCACCGGAGTTGCAGACTGTGCAGCCCGCTTCCGGACTTCGAAACACGGTTTCCCCGCGGCGGGCCGCCGGAGAGAGCCGGCCCTCTTCGAGCTTCGGGCTGGGCAATGGCACCAGCGACCGCAGGTAGCAGTCCAGCGAGGCTGCCACATCCTCGCTCTGGACGGGATCGAGCGGCAGCCGAAGCCGCAAGACGAAGGAGCGAGGCGAGAATCCTCGCCCCGCTCCTCCTTGCTGGAAGGCCTTGCGCGATCGATCCTCGGTCGGCTCAATACCGGAAGATCAACTGCAAGTTGATCATGTTGTTTATCAACATCGTCCGGGTGGAGAGCTGGTACTCGTAGACGATACCGAAGATCAGGTGCTGGCTGAACTCGTAGTTGAAGCCGACGGCGTTGGTGACGTAGTTCATGCCCATGACCTTGCCCGCTCCGACGTTGACCCAGCCGCCTCCCTCGAAGCCGGCGCCCGGTACATTCCTGCCGGTCTGGTTGTAGTAGAACCAGTTGGCCTCGTAGAACGGGATGAACTTTCCGAACCGGCGGTCGATGTGGGCGGTGGTCATGAAGTAGCCGGAGTTCGAGTTGTCCAGCGCGATGTTCTGGCCGAAGGTGCTCACAAAGTGCCAGTTATCCCAGAACTCCTTGCCGATGATCCCGTAAACGCCCAGCAGGCCGTCACCGTGGCCCTCGAAGATCTTGGGATAGCCGGTGGGCGCTTCATACTGCACGGCACCCGAGAACAGGAACTGGTTCTCCTCGTCGCGGATCAAGACGTACTTGGCACCGGCCATGATGTTCGCCAAGCCGAAGATGGAGCTCGCGCCTTTGGGAGAAACCCGGACGAGTCCGAACTTGTCGATGAAGAGCTCAAACCGCTCATTCAGGGCCAGGCGGAACTGCGCAGGCGCATAGACCTGAATGGTCCCGCCTCCGATCACAGGTGTGCTCGGCCGTGACCAATCGAACATGGTGAGGAATCGTATCTCGGTCAGGGCTCGCGGATCCTTCGACTGGATCGGGTTGCTCAACGGCTCGACGAAGCCGTCGAAGGCATGGTCGCTCTCGAAGAGCCCGCGCGTCTCCTGGGCGATCACATCGGGCGGTGGAGCATAGCTCACCGGAGGAGCGAAGCTGGGGGCGATTACCGAGTTGTCCTGCACGTCCTCGGGTGCGATGAGGCCACCGACGGGTGTCGCGGTGGCAGGAACAGCGGTCGTCGCCGGAGCGACGGGTGCCGGGCCGCTCGCCGCCGGCAGCGAAGGACTGGAAACGGGTGCACCGGAGGGACTAACCGACGGCGCAGCCGGAACCTGGGTGCACATCATTGCGCCCAGAATGTAAATATATCCGTTCATGAAGTTTACTCTTGACCTCGGTCCACCGCCTGATGGCCTAGTCGACAAGCAGGCCCAGCGATGAACCCTCCTCGACCCTCACTCCTCGGGTCCCCAGAAACCGTCGCTCAACGTGCGTTCATCGGGCAGCGAATCCCGGTAAATGGCATCCCCTGCGCAAGGAACTCGCTCGCCCGCAGCCCTCTCGGTCAGAACATTGGACTTCGAGAGTTCCCGCCAGGGATGCGGCTGGTTCAGGTCCATGGCATGTTTCGGAAATGGCTGAAGACGGATGTGAGCCATTTTGCAAGTCTCGATAGGATTTCTAGAGTTTCATTTAACCATAACACCTACTTAATATTCTCAGAGGCCCCATTTTCCAAGACTATGAGATTGGCGCGTCAACGGATATCTCGACGGAAGTCCTGAAGTGATGACCGAAATGCTTCCTTCAGAAAACGTTGCGCCGGATGAGCGGCGTGACGGGCAACTCTCCGGCGGAGCAGCGATGGGGATTGCCTTCCTTGACTTTTTTGAGGGCAACCCGACACGGAGGAAGATCTACCCGTTCCACCCACAAGCCACTGAAAATACGTACAGAATCAATTGCACGTCTGCCCGGAAAACTGGTATTGTGATGCTGGCGAGAGTTGGTTTGATGTGTCGGATCGTCACGAACTTGCTGGATTTAGGATCGAGTTCGAGAGCCCAGCGATGGCGAAACGGAACCGCCGAGGCAGCCAGGAAGAACACGGAAAGTCGCGACGCGACGGGTTCATCGAGGATGTCGCGTTGGCGGAGGCGGCAAGGTCGCGGTACCTCAATTACGCGCTCAGCGTGATCACCGCGCGCGCGCTGCCCGATGTTCGCGACGGCCTGAAGCCGGTGCAGCGGCGCATTCTCTATGCGATGTGGTCGGACCTGCACCTCTCTGCCGATAGCCGTTACATCAAGTCGGCGGCCGTTGTCGGCGAGGTCATGAAGACCTACCACCCCCACGGCGACCAGTCGATCTACGACGCGCTGGTGCGGATGGCCCAGCCGTTCAGCCTCCGTCACCCTGTGATCGAGGGATACGGCAACTTCGGCTCGATCGACGGCGACCCACCGGCGGCCATGCGGTACACCGAGTGCCGGCTGACTCCGATCGCCGCAGCGCTCTTGAGCGAGCTCCGCGATCAGACGGTCAACCTGCGCCCAAACTATGCCTCGACCGCCTTCGAGCCCGAGGTTCTGCCGGCCCAGTTTCCCAACCTGCTGGTCAACGGGGCGTCGGGTATCGCGGTGGGGATGGCGACCAATATTCCTCCCCATAACCTGAAGGAAGTCTGCACCGCGCTGGTTGCGCTCCTGGACAATCGCGAGCTGCCGCTGGATCGGCTGCTGAAGCACATTCACGGCCCCGATTTTCCCACCGGGGGAGTGATTCTCAATGCGGCCGAAGAGATTCGCCAGATCTACGCCACCGGGCAAGGGTCGATCAAGCTGCGGGGAACTTACGAGCCGCATCCCGATCGCCACAACGCGGTGCTGATCACGTCGATTCCCTACGGAATCGAAAAGGACGCCCTCGTCGAGCGGATCGGCGAGCTGATCGGCAAGGGGCAGGTACCGCAACTCGTCAACGTCAAGGACCTGAGCACCGAGGACATCCGGATCGTGCTCGAGCTCCGGCCGGGCTCGAGCCCCGACGCCGCGCTCGCTTACCTGTTCAAGAACACGCCGCTGCAGGTCAATTACAACGTCAACCTGACCTGCCTGCTGCCGGCCGCGGGCGCCGAGGTGGCTGTTCCCAGCCGGCTCGACCTGACGTCGATTCTCCAGCACTTTCTCGATTTCCGCATGGACGTGGTGGTCCGACGCCTGCGGTTCGAGCTCAAGAACTTGCTCGAGCGAATCCATATCCTCGAGGGGTTCGCAATCGTCTTCAAGAACCTCGACGAGGCGATCCAGATCATCCGCAACAGCGACGGCAAGGCAGACGCCGCACCCAAGCTGATCAAGCGGTTCGAGCTGAGCGAGATCCAGGCCGACGCCGTCCTCGAGACCAAGCTCTATCGCCTGGGCAAGCTCGAGATCCGCGACATCCTGAACGAGCTGAAGGAGAAGCGGTAGCGGGCCGCCGAGATCCAACTCCTGCTCGACGACGAACCGGCGCGGTGGGAGATCATCAAGGCCGAGCTCAAGCAGATCAACAAGACCTTCGGCGAGCCGCGCCGCACAAGCATCGAGGCTCCCACGGCCCCGATGGAGTTCCGCGAGGAAGATTACATCGTGGACGAGGACGCCTGGGTGATCGTCACTCGCGAGGGCTGGACCAAGCGGCAGCGGACGTTCACCGATGTCGCCAGCATCCGGCTTCGCGACGACGACACGGTGGGCTGGGTCTATCGTGCCCGCGCCCGGCAGACCATCACCTTTTTCACCGATCGAGGGATCGCCTACACCCTGCGGGTCAACGACATTCCGCTCACAACCGGCCATGGCGAGCCGATCCAGAAACAATTTGCTTTCGAGGACCAGGAGCACATCGTCGGGGTCGTTTGCCACGACCCGCGCTGTTTACCCGATCCCAGCAAGCACCCCCAGACTCCACCGCGCATGGTGCAGCGGCTGTTCGACGTCGATGCGGATGGCGACGCGTCGGATGGGACGATCGCCAGCGGCAACGGCCACGCAGACGGCGACGGCTCGGCTCCGGCCTTACCCCCACCTCCCTACGCCATTGCCCTGACGGCAGGGGGCAAGGTCTTACGCTACTCGCTGGCCCCGCTGGCCGCGGTTTCCACGCGGAAAGGTCGAATCGTCGCCAGGCTCGATCCCACGTTCGAGAACGACCTGGTCGTGGGTGTCGAGGCCACGGACGGTTCGGAAAACGTCTGCCTTGCCACCAGGTCAGCCCGCGTGCTGATCTTCCCGGTGACCGAGGCCAACGTTGTTGCCGGCGCGGCCCGCGGCGTGGCCGCCATCAAGCTCGAAGCCAAGGACCGGGTGATCGGCTTCATGCTGGCCAACAAGAAGCGCGAGGGTTTGACCGTGCGGACCAACCGCGGCGCCATCCAGATCGTCCGGGCTACCAAGTACCCGGTCTCCGGCCGTGGCGGCCGCGGCTACGCGATTCTGCAACGCGGTTCACTCGAGTGTGTCATGCCCAGCGAAGCCGAGCCCGTGCCTTCGCAAGAGCAGGTGGGGGATGCCGAGGCCAGGTCAAGGTCGGATGAGCCGAACGATCCGCCGGCGAGATTCGAGTAAGATGTCACGAACAGTCGAATGTTGGGCTTGCCGCAATTGCGACTTGTTTTCGGGAGTCTTGATGTGCCCAAGCACTATACAGTGAGCGATGGCGAGCTCGTATTGTTCCTGTGGCCTGCGGAAGAGGGTGGATATGGTATCACCTCGCCCCTCGACCCGGCACTGATCTCACAGGCCGAAACGCTCGAAGAAGCCTTCATGATGGCCCGGGACGCGTGGGCGCTTTTGAAGGAAGCTCGGTCAGAAGAAAGTCGACCAACGTCGAAACGAGGGACGGGAGCGAGGGCAGCAGGAAAAAGTTCACGGAAACCTCGGACCTCGTTGAAGTGACTGATGGTCCTTCGGACCGTCGGCAGAGCGGGGGGTGATTGGTCAACTGATGAAGCGTCGGCGACTGGAACAACACCTGCGGGTTCACGATTGCGAGTTTATGAGACACGGTGCCCGACATGACCTGTGGCTTAATCCCTCGAACCAGCAAACGGTGACCATCCCGCGCCACTCGGAGATCAAGCTTCCGATTGTTCGAAGCATCTGCCTACAACTTGGAATTCCGGAACCCCCCGGACGTTGAGCAGAACAGCACAATCGCAGGGTTGCTTTTCCCAAAAGGATCATTCGGAATGGCCAACGGATCTTCTACATATAACGCCAAGTCGATCACGGTGCTCGAAGGGCTCGAGGCAGTCCGGCGGCGGCCGGGAATGTACATTGGCGGGGTGGACAAGGCGGGGCTGCACCACCTGCTCTGGGAAATTGTCGACAATGCGGTCGACGAGGTCATGAACGGGCACGCAACCCGGATCATCGTGACCTTGCTCGCCGACGGCAAGACCATCTCGGTGGCTGACAACGGGCGCGGAATCCCTGTCGATATCCATCCCCAGACCGGCAAGAGCGCACTCGAGGTGATCTTCACAACCCTGCATGCCGGCGGCAAGTTTGACAATGACGCGTACAAGGTTGCCGGCGGACTACACGGCGTGGGTGCCAGCGTCGTCAACGCACTCTCGAAGAGCCTCGTCGCCGAGGTTCGCCGCGACGGCACGACCTATATTCAGAAGTACCGGCGCGGCAAGCCGCAGGGAGATATCGAGCAGGGTGAGCCGTCGCGGGGGACGGGGACGACTGTCACCTTCATACCCGACCCCGAGATCTTCCAGGCGCTCGATTACGATCCGGTGCTGATCGCCGAGCGGCTCGACGTCAAGACCTACCTCAACAAGGGCCTGGTGATCCAGTTCGTCGATCTGAAGAACAAGACGAGCGTGGAATTCCGCCATGACGGCGGCGTGGCCGACTTTCTCGATGCCATCAACGCCCAGCGCAGCGACCAGCGGGTCGCGACCCTGCCGTTTCTGCTGGAACGCGAGGAAGACGAGGACGGTGTTCGCTGCCACCTCGCCCTGGCCTGGACGGAGGCGACCGACGAAGACATCCGGTCGTTCGTCAACACGATTCCGACCCGCGATGGTGGAACCCACGAGCTGGGCATGCTGTCGGCTGTCGGCACGGCCGTCCTGCGGTTCATGGAAACTCATGACCTGGTGAAGAAGGGGACCGAGATCAAGCGGGAGGACATCCGCGAGGGACTCACCGCCGTGCTGGCCATCTGCGTGCGCGAGCCGCAGTTCCAGGGCCAGACCAAGGGCCGGCTGAACAACCCCGAGGTGCGGGCCCAGGTGGAATCGATGGTTCGCCCCGCGCTCGAAAACTTTCTACTCAAGAACAAGAGCGTGGGCGACGCCATCGCCAACCGCGTGATCCAGGCTGCCAAGGCCCGCGAGGCCAGCCGCGCGGCGGCCTCGCAGGTGCGCCGCAAGACCGCCATCAGCGGCCGGCTCAATCTGCCCGGCAAGCTCGCCGACTGCGACAGCACCGACCCGGAGTTCTCGGAGCTGTTCATCGTCGAGGGCGACAGTGCGGGAGGGTCGGCCAAGCAGGGACGCGACCGCGACATCCAGGCGATTCTCCCGCTCCGCGGCAAGGTGCTCAATGCCGAGCAGGCGGGTAAGGCCAAGATCCTGGACAACAAGGAGCTCACCGATCTGATCAGCGCCCTGGGATGCGGCATGGACGACCACTTTGACCCGGCCCGGCTCCGCTACGGCAAGGTCATCCTGCTGACCGACGCCGATAGCGACGGGCACCACATTGCAACCCTGCTGCTGACGTTCTTTTACCGGCACGTCCCCGGCCTCTTCGGCGATGGCCGAATCTACCTGGCCTGCCCGCCGCTGTTCAGGATTAGCTGGGGCAAAGAGATCTTCTGGGCCTCCGACGATGCCCACCGCGACCAAATCCTCGGCAAGCTGCCCAAGAACGCCAAGCCCAACATCACGCGGTTCAAGGGACTGGGCGAGATGCCGGCGAAGCTGCTGTTCGAGACCACTCTCAACCCCGAGACACGCCGGCTCCTCCGCGTTGTCATCAACGAGGATGATCGTCCCTACACCGATCGGACCGTCAGCGACCTGATGGGCAAGGAGCCGGAGGCGCGCTTCAAATTCATCATGGAAGAAGCCTACACGGCCAAGGATATCGATATCTGACCGGTGCGGTGCAGTGCGGGATGCAGAAGGGTTGATGAAGCCGATGGCCACCAAGAGACGACAGATCCGCTGTCGCAGGTATCAGTGGGAGGACCAGCGTATCCATGGCGATCATCGAGGCCGTTGAGCTGACCAAGACCTATCGCGTCGTCCAGAAAAAGGAAGGCGTGCTGGCGGCGTTGCGCGGGTTGTACAAACGCGAGTATCGCGAGGTCCGGGCCGTCGATGGGATCAGCTTCGCCATCGAGCCCGGCGAGATGGTCGCGTTCCTTGGTCCCAACGGCGCGGGGAAGACCACGACCTTGAAAATGCTCGCGGGGTTGGTCTACCCGACCAGCGGAGACGCCCGCGTTCTCGATTTTGTGCCCTGGGAGCGTGCCGATCTGTTCCGCCGCCAGTTCTCGCTGGTCATGGGCCAGAAGAACCAGCTCTGGTGGGATTTGCCGGCGGCCGACAGCTTCCAGCTCCATCGCGAGATTTACTCGATCCCGCAGGCCGAGTTCGAGAAGACCCTGGGCGAGCTGACTGAGCTCTTGGGCGTGGCCAAGCTGACTCGCCAGGCCGTCCGCGAGCTGTCGCTGGGGGAGCGGATGAAGATGGAGCTGATCGCCGCGCTGCTGCACGGGCCCCGGTTGCTGTTGCTCGATGAGCCCACCATCGGCCTGGACGTCGTTGCACAGGCGGCGATTCAGAAATGCCTGCGCGATTATCACGCCCAGCGCGGAGTGACAATGCTGCTGACCAGCCACTACATGCGCGACGTGGAGGCTCTCTGCGTTCGTGTGCTGGTGATCAATCACGGGGCGATGGTGTACGACGGGCCGCTCTCCGGAATCACCGAGCGGTTCGGCGAGTCGAAGCTGGTCAAGCTTCAGTTCGAGGGTCCGGCGCCCGAGGACCTGGACCGATTCGGCCAGGTGGTGCGGCGTGAGGGACCGTTCGCGGACATCAGGATCGAGCGGTCGCGCGTCTCGGAGATTCTCAGCGCGGTCCTCGACCGTCATTCGCTGGCCGACGTGACCGTGGAAGACCCTCCCCTGGAGGAGATCATCGCCAAGGTGTTCGAGGAGGCACGGCTCGACCATGACGCCGCCTGACGGCCTGGCGGCGCCGACCGCCCCCGCCCCATCGTCTGCCGCCCTGCTCTTGGTCGAGCCTCCTCTGCGGCAGTCGCCTCCGCGCGGACCGATCGCCACACTCAAGAAACACACCAAGATCGTCCGGGTCTCGCTCTCGGAGCGGATGACCTACCGGAGCGATTTCCTGCTGGGAACGATTCTCCGCTTCCTTCCCCTGGTCACCACGATTCTGCTTTGGAAGTCGATCTACGAGAGCTCAGGGGCGTCCGAGCTGGCGGGGTTCCGCTATCGCGAGATGATCGCTTACCTGCTCTTGACCCACATCAGCCGGATGTTCTCGAGCATGCCGGGACTCGCCGCCGGCATCGCCCGTGACATCCGTGAAGGCACGCTCAAGCGATACCTGATCCAGCCGGTGGACATGATCGGCTACCTTCTGTCCTACCGCTTGGCGCACAAAATCGCTTATATCACGATGTCGTTCCTTCCCTACGCGGCTCTCTTCGTCCTCTGCCGCGGCTATTTTGACGGGTTTCCCGACGCTCTGACGCTGGCTGCTTATGCCGTGTCGCTGGTCCTGTCGTTCCTTGTCGGTTTCTTCTTCGAGGCCAGCGTGGGAATGGTGGGCTTCTGGTTCCTCGAGGTGACGTCGCTGCTCTATATCGTGATGACGCTCAATTTCTTCATCTCGGGCCACATGCTTCCCCTGGACCTGCTTCCCCAGCCCTGGTCGACAATCCTCAAGGCCTTGCCGTTCCAGTACATGGCTTACTTCCCGGCCGTGGTCT
>JBAUOX010000552.1:0-1532 GCA_049579985.1 Isosphaeraceae bacterium
ACCACGCTGCCTAGTGACCCTTTTTCGTCCGAGGCGATCATGTCTTTGAAGCGAATTGCCGCGGCCTTAATGATCCTGGTGGTGGTCGCGCGGGTTCCCCAGCCCCGAGCTGACGAACCGCAGAGGCCTCATGCGGAGTCGATGGCAGCGCCTCTCAGGAAACCAGTCGTCACCTCCGTTACCCCGTCGTCCGCCAATCAAGAGGGTTACTTGAACCGCGGCATCGGCGTCCATGCCGCCCGGCCTCTAACAGCCAAGAGCGTGTCGCGGTCGGTGCCAGTGATTCTGATCAAGTTCAACAATGACGAGCCCCCATTTGGCCGAAAGGACTACCAGGCGCTCCTCTTCGGCGCCCCAGGCGACCCCGAGGCATCGCGCAAGCGAACCCTGCGAAACTACTTCCGCGACAACTCGCGGGGGCTTTTGAATCTCGACGGACAAGTGACGGACTGGTACAGGATTGGCGTCAGCGACATCGTCGCGGCCGATGCGGCACGGAAAGAGGACAGGCATGTGTTCGGACGGCTCCTCAAAGAGGCCCTCGAGCTGGCCGACCGAGATATTGATTTCGGTCAGTATGACAACGACGGACCTGACGGCCAGCCCAACTCGGGTGATGACGACGGCGTGGTTGACGTCGTGATGTTCGTTCATCCGGGGGTGGGTGGAGAGAATGGAGGACCCGCTTTCTGGTCCCATTACTGGCGGTACGACGATCCCCTCTACGGCTTCGGTAAACCCTTCGCCACCAGGGCTCAGGTGAAGGATCGCACCGGGCAGCCGAAACTCGACAAGGATGGCAACGAACAACATGTGGTAATCCGCGACTACGTCTACGAGGCGGGGCTCTCGGGGCGCGTGCCGACAAAACCTGAAGCCGGCGTGACGAAACCACACGGGGCCAATCCTCCGGAAGAAAAGCCCGAGATTGCGACGATCGGCCTTTTCTGCCATAACCTCTGCCACTGGCTTGGACTTCCTGATCTGTATGACCGCACGCCGGCAGCCGCGCCCGACTCGGCCGGCATCGGCCGGTATTGCCTGATGAGCCAAGGTTACCTCGGGGGCAACCCCAGCAAGCCCCATCCCGACTGGCCAGTGAGTCTTTCGGCCTGGTGCAAGTGCTTCCTGGGCTGGGCCGACGTGCAGACCGTCAGCGACGACGGACCGGTCTCACTCCCCTCCGTGGAGGAGGGGAACACGATTGTCCGCCTGAACGTGCCTGGTACCAATGCTCGAGAGTATTTCCTCATCGAGTACCGCAACAAGGATTGGACCGACACATTCGGCCGTGCCACGAACTGGGATTCCGACCTGGGCCGCTCGGGCCTGCTCATCTGGCACATCGATGACCGCGTCGGCGAATCGAGCCCAAAGTGGCCTTTCACGGAACCCGATGAGGGACAGAATGACAAGCCATCCTTGCCCAAAGGTCAACCGCCCGCGTTCCCGAGAGAGCATGCCCTGGTGGCCCTGGTCCAGGCCGATGGCAAGCTCGACCTCGAGAACTACGCAACCACCAAGAACATAGG
>JBAUOX010000553.1:0-3134 GCA_049579985.1 Isosphaeraceae bacterium
AGGGGTACGTGGATACCGATGCCATCTACGACGAGTTATCTGCCCGGTGATCTGGTGCTCGTGGACTTTCCCTTCACCACCAGTGGTCCCGGCAAGCCACGCCCTGCTCTGGTCGTGCTCGATACAGGTGATGCCGACGTTGTGCTCGCCCGTGTCACGACCCAGCCCAAGAGCACGCCTTTCGATGTGACCATCTCCGGCTGGAAGCAGTCCGGATTGCTCGCGCCCTCAACTGTCCGCCTTCATAAATGGTAGCAGCCCGATCGGAAATCCGGACCTTCTCACACCCGGATCACCACCTTGCCGAAGTGGCTGCCGCTCTCCATGTGCTTGAGCGCCGCGACTGCGTCGGCGAACTCGAAGACGCGGTCGATAACAGGTCGTAACTGGTTGACCCGGATCGCTTGATTCATCGCCTCGAACATGGACCGCGAGCCGACCAAGATGCCCTGAACTCGGACGCTCTTCATGAGAATCGGCATCGGATTGACCTCTCCCAGGCCCGCGAGCACGCCGATCAGGGCGATGTAACCACCCAGGCGGATCGCGCGCAGTGATCGAGGGAGCGTCCCCGCGCCACCCACCTCGACGATCTGATCGACGCCCACGCCTCCGGTCAGCTCGCGTACCCTGCGGTCCCATTCGGGGGTCGTCTTGTAGTTGATCACCTCGGCGGCCCCTAGCTCGCGCAGCCGCTCGAGCTTGGCGTCGTGGCTGGACGTGGCGATGACCTTGGCTCCTGCCAGCCTGGCGAACTGGAGTGCGAAGATCGAGACGCCTCCGGTGCCCTGGGTCAGGATCGTGTCGCCTGGCTTGATTGATCCACCGAAGACCAGCGCGTGCCAGGCCGTGACCCCCGAGCACGGGAGGGTCGCCGCTTCCTCGAGGCTGAGGTGTTCGGGAATGCGTACCAGGCCCTCCTCGGGCAGCACGACCTCCTCGGCCAGCACACCGTCCACGTCGCCGCCAAGCGTAGAGCGGGCCTTGGCCTCATCGAGCTGTCCCCCGACCCAGGTCGGCATGAAGCAGGCAGCGACGCGCTCTCCGGGCTTGAACCGGGTGACCCCCGCGCCGGTCACGGCCACCTCGCCCACGCCGTCGGAGAGGGGAATGAGCGGCAGCCGCAGCCTGGGATTGTAAACGCCCTTCGAGATCATCAGATCCCGATAGTTCAGCGACACCGCCCTGATCCTGACCAGCACTTCTCCGGGGCCCGGCGTCGGCGAGGGGAGTTCCTCGAGGCGATACGCATCCGGACCGGCGAACTCGTGAAGGCGATAGGCTTTCATGTTTTGCTCCTGCCGTTCGTGCCGATGCCCCGCCCCTGGCAACTGGCCAGAAGCACGGACCTCTTGCTAGGATGACACGGACTGCTGGGCTCCGCGAGAGATTTTTTCACGGGTTGCGGAATGTTGAAGCGAGCGATTAGCTGGGCAACAACCTCCGTGCTGGGGCTGATTCTCCTGGCTCCCGTTCTGGCGCTGTTGCCCGCGGCGGTCCTCGACATCGGGCCGGCGCCGGAGTCCCGGACCCGGTTCTCGGTGTTTCCCCTGGCGCTGGCTGCGCTGGATCCTTTGATCTGGACGAGTCTCTGGAACAGCATGGCGGCGGCGGTGATCGTCGCGGTGGGATCGCTGGTGATCGGCGTGGCGCTTGGCGGCGTGGCCGCCAGGCTCAGGTTCTGGGGCCGTCCGGTGCTCTCGGCGTCGATCACCGCACCGGCGGTCGTCGCTCCGGCCTTGTTTGCCCTGGGGCTTCTCGGTCTTTTCGACCCCTCCGGGCCGCGGGGCCTCGGGAGCGTGGTCGATTGGATCGTCCGGGCGGACGGGTACTCGGCTCGCATGTGGCCCTGGCTGGTCTGGGTCTGGGCCGCTTTGATCCAGGGGGTCGCCCTGGTGGTGCTCACGACGAGGTCGGCTTACGGCCGTCTGCAATCCTTCGGTCAGGACGCGGCACGACTGGCCGGAGCGCGGCCGCCACGGGTCTGGTGGACCTTGACCTGGCCGACTCTGCGCCCGTCGGTCGTCTCGGCCGTCTACCTTGTGTTCATGATCAACCTCGCGGACCCCGCCGCTCCTCTCGTTCTGGGTTTGCGCAGGACCCTGGGATTCCAGATGGTCGCGACAGCGCTGGGGCCCGACCCGTTTCCCAGGCTGGCCGCAATCGCACTGATCGTGCTGGCGATCACTCTGGCCGGGCGCAGCCTGGTGTGGTGGCGGGGTCGTTCGCTTTTCGACGCGGACATCGCGCCCGGCGACGACCGAGATTCGCACGATCGACAGACGCAGATCGCGGCGTGGCCGCGCGCAGCCGTGTCGTTCTTGATCCTCGGCTGCTGGTCGCTGCTTGCCTGGGCGCCAGTGAGGGGACTGATGCGGATAGGGCTGGCGCGGACGGCATCTCCGGACAATGCTCATCCACTGGCCAGGCTGGGGATTGTCGATCTGCTGCGGCGGTTGACGACAGACCCCGCACCCCGGCTGCTGGCTCATTCCGCGCTGCTGGGCTTGGGCGTGGTGGCGTTGCTCTGCCTGCTGGCCTGGCGGCCGTCGCGCGGTCCGGTTGGCGCCATGGCTCGAGGATGGCGCAGCGCCGTCGCTTTCCTGGCCGTGCTCGTGCCTCCGCTGGTTGCCGGCGCGGGAGTTCTGGCCCTGGGACGGACCGCCATGCTGTCCTCGCGATTCGTCGCAGCCAGTCTCGATTGGACGCGCGCCGGGCTGTGGATGGAACGGATCGGCCTGGCGTTCGACCCCTTCGTGTTCCCGGAGCTGGTGCTCTTCGTGGGGGCTTGCCTGGCGTTCTTGCCCCGGCGGCTGGCCATCCGGCTGGAGCCGCCGGGGCGGGACGACGCGAGTGCCCGGCGGGTTGACCAGATCCGGATTGCGGGTGCCGGGCGCGGCCCTGCCGTCTGGCATGTGTGGCGCCGGGCGCGGGCGATCCCGCTACCGACGATGGTCCTCTGGGGCACGCTGGTGGCAACGGCCATCACTCCGCCCTTGGTGCTGGCACCGACCCTCGAGAGCCGGCCGATCGGTCCGGGCATCGTGGTCCTGATCGACCAGCCGGACGATTCTCGCGCCCAGGCGTCCGCCTTGGCGCTGGCGGCGATCACCCTTGACCTCCTGGCGCTGGGC
>JBAUOX010000554.1:0-8436 GCA_049579985.1 Isosphaeraceae bacterium
TCCGGATCACGAAGGGGACGTTGATGATCAGCTCCAGGCGGCGGCTCAGCGGCGTGAAGAGCGTGTAGGAACCGAGGTAGGCATTGCCCCTCGGAGCGTTGTTGAACGCCTGAGCGAACGTGAAGAACCACAGCCGGTACAGGTTACCGTCCATGGCATTGATCCAACCTTGACGGGGCGCGCCTCCCGAACCGTTGGGCGACGGCACCCAGGCCTCGTTCCAACCCTCGCTGAAGAACGTCGAGAGCGGCAGTGGCCGCCAGGTGTTCGGATCGGGCTGGCCGAAGATCGACTCGGTGATCGTGTCGAAAAGCCCCATCTGGACGATGGGAGCGGTCGGCGCATTGCCTGCACCGGCATAGTAGGAAGGGACGGCACCTGTCGGCTGGGTGAAGGTCGGCTGGGCGAACGCCCCCGGCCCACCGACGACCGAGGCGAAATCCGAGGGGGGAGTCGGATTCGGCAACGAAGGAGCCTGGGCATGCGCCGCAGCGGCGAGCGCTATCGCGATGATCAAGACCCGTGGGCCTTGTTGAATTTGCTGGCTTCCAGACATTGGACTTATCCTCGTCAAGATTTCCCATCCTGGGAAAAGTGAGAAGGCCCACGATACTCGCCGACCCCCAATTCCGAATTGTCGGGGGGAGATGCGTTCTATCTTGGCGCGAGTCTCATCCCAATCATCGGTCTTGGAGTGGTGCTTCTTGAGTTCCTTGAACTGAACCGCTTTGCGGTGGGCCGACTGCCTGCGGCCTATGGAGATTGAATCGGCCCGGCGCGGTCCTCCTGTCTCGTCCAGACGGTCGCTCCGCCGCCCGGGGCAGACGCAGGATGCGCACGGCCGACTGCGTTTGTGATGGGTGACGCCGGATTGCGCGGATTTTGCGGCGGGGCAAAAGGGCCGGGTCAACCCGGCCCTTTCTCTTCCGGACACCTCCCTCAACCTGCTCGATCAGGGATCACGGCGTCCCGGCACCGACGGTCGCGAGGCTCTCCAGGAACTTGCGCCCTTGCTTTTCCCCGTCTTCGATCAGCCTGTGAATATGGGAGGGTTCCCGCGAGAGCTTGCTCACATAGTCCAGAGTGGACTGAAGCTCGGAAGACATCCGGACGAATCGGACGGTCACGGGTTCCCGTCTCGTAATACCGAATTGCGCGAAGACATCAGCGTCAAAAGCCCCCAGCCTCAACATCTTATTGCAGAACTCGACAAACTCCAGGCTCTGCTGTAACGAAACGTTGCCCTCCATCTGGTTGCGGCGGTCGAAGATCTGCGAATTGGTCTTGGGAAGGGATTCGATCGTGGTCGGGTTGATCTGGATCACCCAGATCTCGTCGGGGATGTTCTCAGCCCCCACGAAGACCGGACGGATGAGCTCCTTCACGGGTGGGTTGTCGGAGAACAGGCCGTCCCAGTAGTAGTGACCATCAATCTCGACGGCGGGGAAGAGGGTCGGTATCGCTGCCGATGCGAGGATCGCCTCCACCCGGATCTCGCCCGCGCGGGAGTTGAACTTCTTGAGCTCTCCGGTGAGGACATCCGCTGCGCCGAGCAGGAGGACCGGACTGTCAGGTCTGACCAGGTTCGGCAGTTCTTCAAAGGCGATGTGAGCTTCGAGGACGCCTTTCAGGTCCGTGAAGAACCGACGAGGGAGGAAAGCGGTCACCGCGGAGATGAACATCTGGCTCAGGGCCGACACGGGGCTCAGCTCGAGGTGGGGGATAACCCCATTCTCGATCAGCCTCAACATCTCGGCCGAAAACTGGTCCACATAGAGTTCGGGAGGTATCTGGGCGATGATCTCCTCCCAGAAGTCCTTGATTCGCTTCTGAATGGGGATGGGGTCCCCGGCAGCAGCCTTGAGTAGCCCATACCAGGCCACTGCGACGCAGACCGCTCCTCCCGAGGTGCCACTCAAGCACACGATCTGCTTCTTGAGATGGAGCTCTCTCTCGAAGAACGCGGACAAGACACCCGCCGTGAATGCGGTTTGGCTCCCGCCGCCCTGGCAAGCGATCGCGATCTTTTGCTTCGCCATTGGAGTATCGGCCCCCTCTCGTCGTAGTTTGTCTCGCAAGGCCACTAGAGGAAGTATTCCTGTCGTTGTGACAATGTCAAATTTGGTTCATCCGGATTCCGCGCACCGCTCGTTGAGGATCAACCGCGATTGCAGTGGAGCGTGGGGTCAGAACGACAGCTTGGCCCTGAGGCCGACGAGGATGGCCGGCTCGGTGTGGTGCTGGGCGGGATCGAGAATCTGCAGGTCAGGCGTCACATGGAACCAGGGTGTGACGGCCGCGTTGTAGAACAGTTCCACGCCGTCCTCGGCGCCGAACCCGTGGAGAGTCAGGATCGGCAGGTTGCTGACTCCGAGATGGTAATAGCCGATGCCGATCGTGTCGTTCTCGCGACCGCGGATCAGGCCGTTCCCCACCAGAGACAGATTGGCGAACCAGCGGATCGGATTCGGGTCCCCATCGGTCAGGCCGAGGTCACTGTTGAGGGTCCAGTTGCGTTTCGGATCTTCCGCATCGGCGTACAGCACCTGATCGAATCGATAGGTCACGGTCCAGGCAGAGTCCTTTTTTGGAAGCGGTGCCCCCGAGAGAACCAACTGGAGCAGCAGATACGGATTCGTACCGAGGGCCGTCCGGGTCGCGCTGGAATACAGAAATCCGACCGTGTTATGCCCCGGAAGGTCAAACCAGTTGGTCCTCAGCCGGTATTCACCATAGAGCACCACGCCATTGGAGAACAAGGTCGAGAATCCGCTCGTCGTGGGGGTGTAATGGGTATCGAGCAGATAGAAATTGAACACCGGCTCGACTTCGTCCCGGACTGTGAAGCCAGCCCCCAGAGTGCTGGGGAGCAGATAGGACCGGCAGAGGTTCGATTGCATCGCCGCGTTCCAGAAATAGTTAAGACGCGGGCCTTTGGTATAGGTGGCCGGAGTCCCATCCAGAATGTTGAGCTTCCCGAAGAAGACCGAGAGGCTTTCCGAAAGGGCCTGCGTGTACTGCACGCCGGTGAGCGCCGTCACGTTCTGGTTTAGCCGCGGAAGTGCCATGGCAAAGTTCGACAGTGCCACTGCACCGTCGATCTCGTTGCAGTCCTGCCCCAGGCGCGTCTCACCGCGGAGATCGAGGTGCCCTCCTTCCCAGAGTCCCACTTTCCCAGTGTCGATGTCGATCAGATAGTCGCCGCGGCCGCCATAAGCGAAGCGCTGCGCTCGGCCGCCGGTGGTCACCCCCTGGTAATACTGGGTGAGGTCACCGAAGAAGCTGAAGCCATTTTCGGCAAGTTTGTTTCGCGAGCCAAACCAGTCGCCTGTCAGTTGCGATCGCTTCCAGAAGTCGCCGCTCCAGGGCGGGACCGGAGTCGGCGGGGGCGCTGGCGTGTCGATCTGTTCAGGCAGGCTCGGGGTGGATACCGCGATGGCTTCGTCGCCGGGCGACTCGAACTGGTCGGCGCGCAATGTCAGCCCCGAAACGAAGAGCAGCAGCGGAGCGGCGACAAGCCCGAGATTGCCTGCGCCGCGGTCCCATGACTGCCCCATAGCCGCCTCCCTGCACCGGCGCAAACTGACCCCGCCGGCGCTCGATCGCCGCATGTCTTTTCTTCGGCACTGCGCGCCAGTAAACCGCAAAGAAAATCCGGGGTTTGCCGGACTTAGCGGTGGCAATGGCCATCAGCGGGGTGTGTCACGGTTTTGTGCCGGTCGCACTGTTCAGCAAAATGACCGACACCTGCCACGGTCGCAGATCGACGAATAAAGCGGTAAGCAACCACCGCGTTGCCCGCATCATGCCAAAGATGCTAGGACGACTCCGAACTGCCAATACCCTGCAAATCTCCCACCGCCGCGCGAGCGCGATCTTCTTCATCGGCAAAAGCACGCTGCGTTGCTCGCTGGAGCAAGGCGAGTTCCTGTTGCAGCGCCGCCTTACGTGCTTCGGGCAATACACGCAGCAAATGCTCGAGCAGGATATGGAGCCGGCGCGTCACCTGCATGCTGCTGGCGCCGTAATGGCGAATTTCCGTGACGGCCAGGCTAACAAAGTCGATCCAATCCGGTGTTCCGTAGCACAAGCGCAGCCGGCCATGGGCGTCGCGCAACTGGCCAGCATCGAGGCGGCGCTTGCCGAGGTACATAAGGAGCCGGTGAATCTGATCCAGTGCCAGCACGGCGGTCGTCGGATCGTTAATGCCAGGCGACAGGGCCTTGTTGGCGATGTCCACCATGATGCGAAAGGCAAAACGCGGGTCCTGCTCCATCGTGCGCTCGGGGCCAATGGCAACACTGGCACGTAAAGCGCCGGCCTCGACGGGACGACCACCGCTGCGTACGCGAAACAACGGATCGCCCCGGGCCACAAAATCCCCGACTTGCGGCACCAGCTCGATCACCACATCAGCCCGTTCGGCGATGGCCACCAGGCTCCCCTGGTCAAACGCCAGCACGACGCCTGAGGTCCCGAGGTGCTCGACTACGGAAGCATCGCTTTCCGGCACCGCAGACCAACCTTGTTGCTCCTCCGCAGGATCGAATGGCTCGGGATAGACGTTCTCCACCACGGCGCGTCCTTCTCTAGCCACTGCCTCGAGCACCGCGATCGGCCGTAAGGATCCACCGAGCCATTGTACGAACCAGAAGAAGATGGCGATGCACACCAGGTTGCAGACGATGGCAAACGCAACTGGCAATTGCGGCGTCATGTCGTTAATTCGGCCCGAGGCGGCGATGGTATACGTGTAAGCAAAGGTGAATGCGCTGAGGACCCACTTGAGGCGCCAGTCCGCGAACACCATGGCGATGATGCGCGGCGTCAACTGCGCACTGGCCAGTTGCACGACAATCAATAGCGACGACACGACGAAAACAACAAAAGTCAGCATCGATGCCGTGAACGCTCCCAGGATCGTCCGCGCGCCCTCCGGGGCGAAGTTGAACCAGGTCCAGCCCGTAGCGCGATCGACCCAGCGGAAGAGCGGCGCGACCACCAGGACAAGGCCAATGGCCAGCACAGGCATGAGCCAGAGCGACCGGCGAAACGTCCGTTTCAGTTGATAGAGTTGCAGCCAGCTCATCCTCGATTCACTCCTGGTCGTCGAGCGGGAGCACGATGCCGGTTTTCAGTTCACCTCATGCAGCAGGAGCCAGGTGATCCCGGCCCCACGCCAGGGCCAGCAACACCGATCCGACAATCTCGAAGATCCCATAGGCCAGGACTGCGGTGACGGCCGCCGTGCCGCCGAAGTTGCTGGTCGCGATGACCAGGCCGACGCCGACGTTGCGCAGCGAGGTGGTGAGCGCTATCGCCCTGCGGTTGTCGGCTCCCGGACCGCCCAGTAGCCAGCCTGCAGCCCAGCTCGCCAAGAGCAAGGCTAGCATGCCCACGTAACCGCGCAGCCGAATCGCCGCCAACAGCGGAAAGTAGACGGCGAGAACGACGACGAGTGTTGTCAGATTGAGGATCGCACTCAGGAGGTTTGCCGGTCTCTGCACCCTATTGGCTAGCCTCGGTGACCAGCGGCGTACGCCCGCCCCCAGGCAAAGCGGCGCCAGTTGGGTCGCCAGCAGCGTGACGACGATCTGGCCCGAATCGACTTGCAGCGTTGCGCTACTCGACAGAAGCGGCAAAAGCAGGTGCAATAGCACTGGTGCGGCAATGACAGACGAACCGGCCAGCAGCACCATCATCCCCAGAGCGGCGGCCACATTCCCCCTTGCGAGCCCCGTGCAAGCGGGGCCGAAGGGTGCGCCGGGGCAGACGGCGAGGATGAGAAACCCTGCCGCGACCGTCGCGTCGGCGGGATGGAATAAGAGCAACAAGCTTACGGTAACCGCGGGGATGCACAGGTAGTTTGCCAGCGCGGCCTTCGTGGTCAGCCGCCAGTTCCGGGCGGCGGCGGCCAGCTCGGCAAGACTCACCTCCAGCCCGATCGCGACCATCATTGCCATGAGCGTGATCGAGACGAGGATCTTGATGAACGCGGCGGTCATGATTGTCGTGTCGTCATTCCGGTCCGATGAGAACCTCTAACATGCCTGCGCGCACTGCCTTCATCAGGACATCGTGGTCGCGTTCGCTCTGGTCGGCATAGGCGATATCCGACAGCCATGCACGACGCGCTGGCCGTGGTTGGCGTGCAGACTCTTGCCCGCGTAGTCTTCGAAGACCGAGGAGCGTGCCCGTTTGAAGTGCAGGAACAGGGAGTCATGCTCGCTCGACATCAGGAGGATGATGCCACGGAAGGTTCCAACGCTACCGACGCCAACGACCTTGATCGCCATATCCATGAGCCTGAAACGGCCCAGAAGAGGCCGACGGTCTCCCTCCCGCGTCGGATGCGATCGAAGGGACGGGCTGGTCTTGACAGGGGATTTTATCTTCAAAGATTCCCGACGCTTTACCATGCCGAGGCACTCCTAGCAAAGGCCTCCGAAACCGCAACTTTCGCTGATGTGCTACGCATTTCAATCTCGCCCCGCCTTATCCGTGCTTCGTCAAGGAAAACACGGAGGCTTTCCAGGGAGGCTCATCCAGGAATAATCCCCGAGTTTGCAGATCTTCTCCGTTCCAGTCATGGGCAGCCGTGTCGATTTGATCCTGCAGACGCCACTGGTCGTCACTTAAGTCCGTGAACGGGAGACGGACATGGCATTGGCTCTGGTGGTTCGCATAGTTGACCGCGACCAGCAGCCGCTCTCCATCCTTCCCTTGCCAAGCAAAGGCGACAAAGCAATCGTTGGTCCAGTTGCCCTGCCAGGCGGGTGCACATTCCAGCAGTCGCCACTGGCCTTCACGCACGACCGGCTGACGCAGCACGGTCAGAAGCCGGTCGTAGAAGGACACCAGCGACTGGTTCACCGGTTCGTTGGGGCCGCGGCAGAGATGAGGTGAAATCCGTTTCATTCGCCCTTCGAACTGTCCCTGGTGAAAGAACCGCAGCCCCGGCGAGAAGAAGGTGATAACGGCGGCGGCTTCGTGATTTCCCGGTGGAAACGTCGACGCGGCACGCGGCTCGTCGTGATTCTCCAGGAAGCGGGCCAGCTTGTTCTGGTAGTCCAGGCTCGCGTGGAAATGCTCGCGCACCGGCCGGGCGTGATGGTCGCGCAGACGGTCGTACAGCCTTTTGTCGTAGGCGTAATCGAAGCCCTGTTGCTGGAGCGTCCATTCCATGTCCCAGTAGACCTCGGCCATGAAGAGGAAGCCTGGAACATGCTCACGCACACGCTGGATCGCTTTCGGCCAGAAGAGCGGGGCACGTTGGCCCCAGGTGCGTTCAAATACGTCGGGCAAAACCAGCATGGCCATGTCGCAGCGTACACCGTCGCACTGAGCGGCGATCTTGAGCAATTCGCCGATCATCGCTTCCTGTGTGACAGGGTTGGCGTAGTTGAGCTGCAGTGTGTCGGGCCAGCCGTAGAAATACGGATCACGGCCGTAGGCCAGGATCAGATCGCCCCCCTGGCGTTTGACTCGGGTGTAGTTCTGCGGAGAGTTGGCCAGGTCGTGTTCCGTGCCCTGAATGAAATATTCCGGACGATCTTCGATCCAGGGATGATCGAGGCCCATGTGATTGGGCACAAAGTCGAGCATGAGCTTCAGACCGCGCTTGCGGAGCCGCTCGCGCAGGCGGGCCAGAGCAGAGTCGCCCCCAAGATTCTGATGGACCGTGTAGCCGGTGATCGCGAAGCCCGAGCCAGCGATGTCTTCCTCGCGCAGATCCGGGAGCGTCTCCTGGAATTCGCGGCGCCACTCGGCATTGTTCCGCGAGACTTGCTGTGCACCCGGACCGGTCTGCCAGACGCTCAGGAACCAGATCCAGTCGAAACCAAACTCGGCGAGGCGATCCAGTTCGGCGTCAGGGATATCGTTCAGCGAGGTCGGCCGGCCCAGGGTTCGGGATAGTTCCGTCAACCAGACGCGGGTGTTGATCTGATAAAGCGATGGGTAGAGCGGCACATTCATGTCTGTGTTTTCCTCCCTCTTTCTGGAAACCCGCCATCTTGCCGCCTTCCAGGGCCCGCTTCGCATCCAAAAAGCCATAGAGCTGGATGAACTTGGCCACAAGCCCCGTCCATCCGGTCTGATGGCTTGCACCCAGGCCCGCGCCGTTGTCACCGTGGAAGTATTCGTAGAACAGGATGTGATCCCTCCAATGAGGATCGGACTGGAACTTCTCCGTGCCGCCGTATACCGGACGCCTTCCACGCTCATCGCGCAGGAAGATCCGAGTGAGCCGGTCGGAGATCTCCTTGCTCACGTCGAAGAGGTTCATCGTCTTTCCCGACCCTGTGGGACATTCGATCTTGAAGTTGTCGCCGTAGTATAAGTAGAAATTCAGCAACGCGCGGATGATCATGGCGTTCACCGGCATCCAGACCGGGCCGCGCCAGTTCGAATTGCCGCCGAACATGCCCGTGTTCG
>JBAUOX010000555.1:0-5069 GCA_049579985.1 Isosphaeraceae bacterium
TGGAAAGTTACCAGGTTGTTGTCAATCTGATCGGGGCGACGACAACGGAAACAGGGCTACGGGTGCGGGCTGACTTTGACAGGGAGTTTTATCCAACTAAGGTTAAGGTCACTGATACGGAACTAGCAACCGTGGATCTCCATCCTCACCACTTCCATGGGGAGTGGAACTATACGATCAAACACTACAACTAAGTGTAACGATTAATCTTTTGCGGGCCCTAACCTTGTGGTTGGCCGTGTCTGCGGTGAACGCCATAAATCAGTCTCCTGAGTTGGGATTGTCTGTCTCGCTTGTCGGTGGTGTCATTTCAGAGAATCCTCTGGTGTGCGTATTCCAGGGCTTCCTCTTCGTTCTCGATGCCGAGGTCAGCCACGCCCACGTTGAGGTCTCGTTCGCTTATTCTGGGAAGTGCATCGATCTGGTGGGTGTGGATGTACTTCACCGGCTCCGTCCCGAGATCTCCCTCTCTGATCTCGGCGTCGAGCCGTTCGGCTACGTCGTCGTCGAGGTCGGTGTTCCCTATAGCGGAACCGACGAAGAGACATTCGTAGCTGGGTGTGAACTCGCAGCAATGGACCCTCCTGTTCTGGTCGAAGACGTAGATACCGAAGACCTGCTTGGCTCTGTGAGCGATGCTGTCTGCCCAATACTGGGTCTCGTCAAGTCGGAGAAGGCTGAACCCTGGTGTGATCTTAGGAATGTTCATTCGTTGTCCCAGTTCTTGAGTTATGCGGCGTGGCTTCCATGCTTCTCCCACTGGTGTCAGGGACGGCGAATCTCTCCCGCCAAGTCGTAGCCGTAGATCCTGTTGAGAAACTCCGTGGCTTTGTCATCGAGGTGCGCCTGGTCGTTGGAGGTGCCGACGATTGTGCCGTCTCTCAAGAAGGTGAGATGCCAGCCTGCGTGCTCGTTTACCTGGACGGCATCCAGGCTGGTGTCGCTGGCGAAGGCTTCCCTCGCCACCAGCCTCATGAGGTCATTGCCCCATTCCCTTGGACCCATGAAGATCCAAAGTTTTCGGGCATAGACCTTTCCATCACGCTCAATGAGTGCCATAGGATGCTCTCTTGGGTTGGAAGTAATCACGATGCGTCGTGCGTCCAATTCTTGTACTTGTGGTGATCTCTCACAGTTGTCAGCAAACCGGAGCCGGTCCTTCGACTAGCCCCGCCGCTTGGGTATTGGCTATTCCCGCAGATGACCCGTGTGCTCCTGTTCGATCTCGCCATCGACGAGCAGGTTCACGTCTTCGCCGTAGCAACGAGCCCCGACGAGTTCCCGGCTCGATCGGACGTAAGAGCGGTATGTCTTGATGGCTTCGGCTCGGTTGTTGCCGTGATAGACCGAGCCGACATTGCCGACGATGACTTCGTAGAAGCTCATGATTTGGGGCTCCCGGTACATGGTGGTTGTTATCCGCACCGGGATCGATGGTGTCAGTTCACGTGGATCGATGCCTTCGGCGGGCAGCCCCTCGCCGTGGTACTTGACCGGATACGGCTGGTCGGAGCCTTCTTGCCCGTAGACCATCAGGTGATCGAGATCGATAACTCTGCCGCTGCCGTCATAACAGCGGTCATCTTCGGGGTAGTCGGCAAGGTCGCTATCCGGCACGTGAATCTGGTGCCCATAGGTTGGGTTGTCGGATAGTTCGTCGATGGCGTCGCTCAAGCTGTCCGCTTCAACCACCAAGAAGAGCGGTGTGTAAGAGCCGCCGAGTTCCAAGAGCCAGGTCTTGCCAAACCAGCCATCAGGGTTCAACACGGGGATGTCAGTCAGGTCGTGGTCGTTGAACTTGCAGGATGCCGTGACCTTCATAGGTTTGCTCCGTTGGGGTGAGTGTTCTTCACACTCACCCCCTGATGGTGTCAGTTCGTCTCACTCTTCGACCGACTCATAGCCCAAGGCATCGAACGCTGTCCGGAGATCGTCCTCTTCGGGATAGCCACCTTGATCGTCACGGTTCTCCACGGCACTCTGGCGGTGGTCCCAGAACCACGAGAAGACCTCGCTCTCCCAGCCGTCTTTGAGGTCAAATGCGCCCTTCAGCCGCCAGGCGGCGTCACTGATGTTTTCGAGGGTCGCTTCAAGCTCCCTGTTGCAGTAGTCCTCTTCGTTGAGGACCGGGTAGCCGTCCATCTGCTCCATAAGGTCGTGGTAGGTCTTGAACACTTCGGTGATCTCACCGTCCCGGTAAACCCGGATCGAGAACCCATCCACGTGACCGACCGCCCAGTGGTCGTGGGACTCAAAGACGACATCGGCGTCATCACCCTCGGTAAAGGGCTCCATCGCTTCGGCGATGGCATCGGCGTTACTCTGGTCGAGCAAGCCTGAGTCCCTGTTGTGCGTGTAGATAATCGCCCAGTTGTCGGGGTCGGCGATCTCACTCTCTCTGAACCAACAGAAGCTCTCAAACGTCTGCCAGTTGCCAGCCAGTTGCTTTGCGGCATCTTCCAGGGTCACTTCACCTATGCTCATGCTATTCTCCATCGTGAGGAGCATTATTTTCTCATGCCCCTCTCGTTGGTGTCATTTCAGAGAAGACCGGACAGGGCTTACCTTCGTTGATCCGAGGCGGCTTCGAGCGTTCGCATGGGCAGCAGAATTCCGCCCGCTGCTGCGCAGTCAGGGAGCGGTTCAAGCTGCTGTTTGATCGCTGAAGCCGAGCCGCTGCTTGATCGACTCGGGCGTCCCAGTCCGGTTGCCCCGATCGGGCATCACACCCGAAGGTGTCAGACAGGCGGGAATCCGTTCCCGCATGGGGTCAGGCTGTAACCAGTTCGCCGTCTGCTTCGACCGCTTCTTCGGGCTTGCGGGAGAAGCTCAGGATGAAGTCAGCCGCTTTGCTGGATTGTGCCGATGCTCTGAAGATGAAGCGAGGATCGCTCCGCATCGCCTGGAGCCAGTTCCCAACATAGGCGATGTGATTTTCGAGGTTTTCCGATGCCGGAACGCCCAGTTCCCTGCACAAGAAGCACGAGCCGATCTCGGCGACAAGTTCGCCCAAGGCGTAGGTGTTCTCCTTCTCCTTACGGGACCAGTTCAACCTGGGCTCGCTCCAGTGGCACAACTCGTGGAAGGAGGTGCCATAGAATTCGTCCAGGCTCTCGAAAGTGGCTTTTGGCGGCACCTGGATGTAGTCCCCAGAAGGGCTATAGAACGCCTTGCCCCCACCGTAGCGGACGTTCGCACCGGTCGCCCCGATGGCATCCTCGGCGGGCTGGTAATCAACGGTGAGGGGCTCAGCGGTGTCAGCCTGACCGGCTCGCAGGTGGTCCAGGTGCTTGCCTTCGACCTGATCTATGCAGAACACCGTGTACATGCGGAGGACGAAAAAACGGTCCTCCTCGTCCCCCTCATCGGTGTGGACGGTCTTGGTCACCGGGGTCCAGAAACAGATCTGGCAACCCCACTGACCCTCGGGGACATGCGGCGGTCGCCTCATTACCCGACCGTCTAACTGACGCCACTGGTTGAATGTTCCGTACCACTTCGAGGTCAGTTGGTGCTTCTCGGCGTGAAGTGATAGAAGGATGGGGTTCAAGCCCCTGTATGACCTCTTGCTCACGACGTTGGCGGGTGCCCCGGCGTTCTTGCCCAGCCGCCAGGGTCTTCGCCAGGGGGGCAAATTACCACCCTCCAGGGCACTGATGATCTGGTTGGTAGTGGCTTGGCGGATGTCGTTCTGGTTTGGCATGGCTGACTCCTGGGTGATCGTTGGTTGACAACGAGTCACTCGATGGTGTCAGTTGTTTGCGGAGGAGCGGAGAAAATGAGATGAGACCAGGGGAAGTGAGATCCTGTGCTCGTGGCGGAACGTCCGTGCCCGAATGAGCTTGGAGCCGGGAGACACGCTCCAAGTCTCAAATATCGTGAGTCTCATGAATGCCCATGCCGGTGGGCGTCGATTCAGCCCTTATATATAGCGGGCAGCGATCAGCCGCCCACACACAATAATTGACACCATCTTTTATAGAGGAGGGAAGACCTTGAGGCGAAACGAGGAGCAAGGTGCCGAGAAGGACGACAAGGGGATCAGCATGCCAAAGCCAGCCTTATTTGCAGTCGGCTACATGGAATCAGATTGGATTCGGTACGCCATCAAGGATGAGAGGGGGCGGTACTGGACCGGGCGGGGCTTCACCAAGAACGAGCGAAAAGCCTTGGCGTATGCCTGACCCGGTATCGGTTTGTCGCACCTGTGATGATTGACGTGTACGCCGAGGGGCCGATCGATCAGGAAGAGATGGCTTGGTTTTTATCGCAGAAATGCTTCGTCTCAATGGATGGCTTGGACACGGGGGTTGGTCCGGGTGATTCCGTCGTCCTGCCCGTTGTTGACTGGGAGGCGCTGAGGATGATGAAGGGCGGATCGGGACGAAAGCCAATTTGATGAGGGCACAGCCTCAAGTGGTGCCCTGCCTGGCTCAGTCACCGTTCGTCTGATCGAGCAGCTTGGCATACCTCTAAAGGTGAGATTAGGCGTTCGTTATCACAGGAACCAAGGTGAGGCGTCTAGCTCATTTCCCTCTGTTGGTCCGCTCGTCTATGCTCGATGATAAGAAGCATCAGTCCCGCAACTGGGGCGATGCCATCCGGGAGCGTGATCCGAAGAGCCAGACCGAGAGATCATAAGATGGCGAAGAAAGCGAAGTGGTCGGAGGAGAACCCGCCAAGCCAAGAGCCAGCACCACAGGCTCCGAAGAAACCCACCATCCTTGGCACTGACCTTGCTTTGTCCCTGCCAACCGACCAGGGCACGTCACTCCACCTGAGCTACTGGGATCTCTGGTTTGCCCTCGTTGCCGTGATGATGCATAATGGCGACTTGGATCGACTGGCGGATCGGATCAAGGAGGAGAAAGGCTTCTTCTACGACCCAAGATCGATCGAGCGGAAGCGGTGGCATCTCCGTGACCTGAACCGCCGCCTCGAAGAAGCCTCGGTCACCCCGACTGACATCGTTCGTGCCGCTGGTGACCTCGCCAAGACCGAGAAGCGGCGTGCTCTCAAGAAGGTGAGCGAGTCCATCCACCGGGAGCGAGAGTTCTCGGAGCCGATGC
>JBAUOX010000556.1:0-1810 GCA_049579985.1 Isosphaeraceae bacterium
CCGTTTCGGCTCGCCACCGGCCGTGGGGATCAACCAGAGAGTGCTGTCGGTCTTGTCGGTGGCCCGGTCGAGCTCCGACACCACGTAAACGACGGATTCACCGTCGGGTGAAATCTGCGGATCGGACACCGACTTGATGGACAGCAGGTCGTCGATGGTCATGGGGCGCCCGTTGGCGAATAGAGGCGCTGTCAGGGACAACACGATCAGAAACACAAGGGCGAGTTTCATGGGGCGATACCTCTTCGAATGATCTTCGATGGCCTTTTTCGGGATGGTCTCAGACATCAGGCATGGCGCGCTTGAGCGGACGCAAGAGGAGAAGCAGGACGATACCCATCGTCAGCGCGGAGAGCGAGCAGAGCAGCCAGAACGACGAATGATACCACGGGTCCCAGAGCCGGCCGATCGCCGTGAGCTTGTTGCCGATGGCCGTGGCCACGAACCAGCCGCCCATCATCAGCCCGCGCATTCTGACAGGGGCGACCTTCGAGACCAGTGATAGACCCATCGGGCTGAGCATGAGCTCGCCCAGCGAGATCACCATGTAGGCGGAGATCAGCCAGAGCGGCGACATGCGATGCTGCTCGACCTTGTAAACCCCCTTGGCATCCCTCAGGAAGTTGCCTGCCGAGTCGGTAAGGAAAGTTTGGTCGCCACCCGATTTGGCCGCAACGAAGAGGATGAAGAAGGCCAGGCTCGTCAGCAGCATGCCGATCACCATCTTGGCCGGCGTCGATGGTTCCTGCCCGCGCTTGTTGAGCCAGCTCCAGACCCGTACCAGGGGAAGCGAGAGCACGACGATCCAGAATGGGTTGATCGAGTTGGAAATGACGCCCGAAACCTTCCAGTTCGTGTTCTCGTCGGCCCAGTAGGTCATCGTGCTGCCGTTCTGGTGGAAGACCATCCAGAAGACGACGACGATCCCGTAGACGACCAGCAGCGCGACGATCCGATTCCGCTCGGGCACCTGCTCGAGAGCGGACTTTTCGACGACCGGTGCGACATCTTCGGTGACTGCCAGTTCGGCCGCATCGTGCGCGGTCGGGGCATGCCGGCGTTCGACGGAGGTCAGCCGGCGATAGACCGCGGCGAAGAGGACGGTGCCGATGGTCATCCCCAGGGCCGCCGCGAAGAACGCGGCCAGGAAGCCGCTCCTCAGGTTCGCCGCCTGGTCCGCCGTCAATGTCTGGCCGGCCTTTGCCGCCTCGAGCACCTCCCCGCCGGCAATGACTTGCAGCAAACCCTCGGCGACGATCGGCGCCAGGAGCGCACCGATGTTGATTCCCATGTAGAAGATGTTGTACGCCGAGTCCTTGAGCCGGCTGCCGGCGGGATAGAGGTTGCCGACCATCGTCGAGATGTTGGGCTTGAAGAACCCATTGCCGGCGAAGACCAGGGCGAGTGCCGCGTAAAAGGTCGCGATCGAGCCGAAGCCAAGCAGCGTGTAACCCGCAACCAAAAAGAGGCCGCCGAGCAAGACCGAGCGGCGGTAGCCGAGATAGCGGTCAGCCAGCCAGCCGCCGACCAGCGGAGTGGCATAGACGAACATCAGGTAATACGACCACAGGTTGGTGGCATCGTCCCGGCTCCACCCGAAGCCCCCGCGCTGGAGATACAGGGTCATGATCGCCGCTGCGGTATAAAACCCGAATCGCTCCCACATCTCGGTGGCGAACAGGGCATAGAGACCAAAGGGATGGCGCTCGAGATCCGGCTCCTTGCCGGCTGCATCGGCTTCGAGGTTCGAGGTCTTCACGGTCTGCGACATATGCGGTTCCCTATACGCCCTTGCGCCCAATCATGCCAG
>JBAUOX010000557.1:0-14513 GCA_049579985.1 Isosphaeraceae bacterium
GTCGTCGATCACCCAGACGTCGAAATCGGTCCCCGCCGCCAGGCTGGCCACGGCTTGACCAACGTGCCCGGCCCCGACGATCACCAGTCGGACCCGAGGCAGCGAGGCGATCCACGCCACGCCCCCCCGAACTTGCGGCCGGGGACGGTCCTGCAGCGGAATGACCTGCGCGGCGATCCGCGCCGGCACGGGGCCGGCCGGCCAGCTCGCCTTGCAGACGCCATCGGGTCCGAAAAGGAATTTGCGGCCTGCCTTGATCCCCTCGCCCTCGGTCTCGGATTCGGTCTCGATCCGCTCGGGATTGACGATCACGGCCTCCGTGAACCCCGCGCCGGCCTCGAGCAGGCGGTGCAGGCTGCGGAAGTACGGCAGCGGTCCCTGGCCGCGCAGGGCCTCGATGGCAATCACCATCTTTCCCCCGCAGATCAGGCCGTCTGCCCAGGCGTAATCATGGTCGAGCACGAAAGATCGCAAGGTCGTCCCCGCGTCCCCGAGCTGGCGGATGGCGTGCTGCTTGACCTCGTTCTCGACACAGCCACCTCCCAGCGTTCCGGATTGACCACCCGCGGGATTGACGACCATGACCGCCCCGGCCTTCTGGGGGGTCGAACCCTTCGTCTCCACGACCTGGCAGAAGATCTGCTCGCGTCCTGCTTCCAGTGCTTCGATCAGTGTTCGTAGGACGTCGCGCATTCTGAGCACATTCCAGACTTGCCAGAGGGCGGAGACCGCAAGTCAGATGAGGGAAATCCCTTTCTCAAGTCCAGGGTATCGCAAGAAAGCGGCGTCGGCAATCTGAGGTGCGGGAGAACTCAGGGCCGTTTCATCGTCGGAGCGGGATTGGCGGTGTGTCTCGCCTCAGCTCGACCCACCCGACATATTGCTTCGGGCCGCAGCCAAGCGGGCGACGAACTCGGCGTGTTCGGGCGTGGCGCAGCCGAGGTCGAGCACGGTACGCAGCCGCTGCCTGTCGCCCGTGAGAAGTGCTTGCGGATCGAGCCACAGTCCTGGAAAGAGGGTCGAATGGTACAGCCCATCGCCGCCGATCGGTCGTTGCACCAGCACGCCCTGGTCCTGGCCAAACCAGAAGATTTCGTCCGGGTCCAGCGCGTGTACGACATACTCCAGGACCCCGGCCTGCTGATAGTCGGCCAGCTTCGGCCCGAGGTCGACGTACCGGGTCGTCTTGGCGACCTCGACGACGAATTCTGGAGCACCGTGGACGAACCCGCCTTGGTTCCACGTCCGACCGCCGGATTCGGGCAGGATGCGGAGCAACCCGTCAGGTTGCGGCTCGCTCTTCCAGCCCAGGATCGTCGTGGCGTTGTCCATGACCTGCACTCCGGGGGTTTTCTCAGCGTAATAGTCGAGCCACACGATCATCGGAACCTGCGCTATGCCGTGCGCCAGGCCGACAGGACTGGGCATATAGACCACTCCATCGATCAATTCGGCCCGGGTACCGGGCGGCATCGCTTCGTAGAGCGCGTGGAAGGTGGGCTGGTCGAGCCGCTGACCCTCGACCAGCATGCAGGGCGAATCGATCACCTTGGTGCGCTCGGACATGGCCTGACCATCTCCTCTATTGATAGGCAGTTAGACCTTGTCAACGCCTGCCATGTGTTCCGGGTTCGTACTCAGGTCGGTGGGTGTGCCGGGCTTGCCCTTGAGGCAGCCGATCAGCCTGCTTCGTTCCAGCACGTCGAACACGGTTTCCTCGGTGGACGATGCGGCCTCCTTGGCTTTGGCGGGCGGTGGTGACGCGATTTTGCTGTCGAGTTCGCGGCGGAGCGTGGCAAGCTGCTCCGGCGACAGAGCATTGAGGCTGCTTAGCAACTGGTTGAATTCACGCTGCGACATGGCCGCTCTTCCGAAGACGCTCTTCCGAAGCCCTGACGACATTTTCAGGCTATCGCGTCGGGCGAGAGCTGGCAATGCAACTCCACTCGCCGGCCGGTGGAGGGGTCGAACCACGATGCCTGCCACAGCTCAAGGTGGGCGACAACCCGTTGTCCTTCACGTAGCACTCGGCGTGGAGGAGTCCGAGCGCGGAGGGTCTGACCGTCGGGCTGGAGAGTGACCAGCCAGGACCCGCCCTGGAATTCGACACTGCGGACGATGGCGGGGAGCACCACGAAAGGGTAGCGGGGGTCTTCAGGATCGACCAGGGTTTCGCCCGAAATGATGACCGATTCCGCCCGAATCCCCAGCTCAAGCCGCACGGGCTCGTGCAGTGGCAAGACCGCGTCCTCGGGATGGACCGATCGCGGGTAGGTGATCGCATCGCCGCCGCCCGGAAGGCGGATCTGAAGCGTGGTCTCTCCGAGCACGACCCCGCACGCGACCAGATTCATGCCCGGGCTGCCCACGAACGAGGCGACGAACCGCTGCGCCGGACGTTCGTAGATTCCCTCAGGTGTATCGACTTGCATGATCCGGCCCTCGTGAACCACGGCCAGTCGCTGGCCGATGCTCAGGGCCTCGCCCTGGTCATGAGTGACATGAACGACCGTCGAGCCAAACCGGCGATGGAGCTCAACCAGCTCGCCCCTGAGCGCTGCGCGGAGCGGATCATCGAGGTTCGAGAACGGCTCATCCAGCAGCAAGACGCGCGGCTCACGAACCACCGCCCGGCCCAGCGCCACGCGCTGGCGTTCGCCTCCCGAGAGTCCGGCGGGCCGTCGATCGAGCAGCCGTCCCACGCCCAGCATCTCGGCAACGGCATGCACGCGCCTGCGGCGCTCAGCGCGGGCGACCCCCCGGGCCCTGAGCCCGAACGCCAGGTTCTCGAAGACGCTGAGGTGGGGATAGAGCGCAGGGTTCTGAAAGACCATGGACACGTCGCGCCGGTGGGGTGGGACACCGGCCATGTCCCGCCCCCCGATCCTGATCGTCCCGGCGTCGGGCGTCTCCAGCCCCGCGATCAGGCGCAGGAGCGTCGTCTTGCCGGAGCCTGAGGGCCCCAGCACGACCATGCGCTCTCCCTCGGCAATGACCAGGTCGATCCGATCCAGCGCCGGCGCCCCTGGGGCGAACGCCTTACTGACCTGATGGAGCTCGATCTGGGCCAAGGGACCTCCGCGATGAAAGCTCGAGGACGATGAGCTTCTCCGGGTTTGCCGTCACTTCGGCTCGGCGAAGGTGTCCGCTGGGACCTTGTCCAGGACCTTGAAATCCTCTCGACTTCAGAGGCACGATCGTCATCAGAACGACCATTGGGTCAGCGACTGTGGTCGCGCTTCCTCAGGTGGTCGGAAATCAAGAGTGCGAGAATCGACTTTGCGTCCTGGATCTGGCCGTCATGAGCCATGGCAAGCGCATCGTCCCAGGGGAGAATCACGGTCTGAAGCCGCTCGTCGGGCTGGTGGTCGGTGGGGCCGGGCTGGAGGTCCTCGCAGAGGTAGAGGAACATTCGCTCGGTCATGACGCCCGGCGAGACGAACCAGTCGCGGATGCGGGTGATGCGGCCGGCCCGGTAGCCGGTTTCCTCGGCCAGCTCGCGCTGGGCGGTCTGGTCGGGGGTCTCGCCCTCGTCGATGGTTCCCGCCGGTACTTCCAGCAGCGTCTCGCCCACGGCATGGCGATCATTTCTGACCAGGCAGACGTGGTTCTCGTCAACCATGGGAACAAGGGCAACGGCACCGCGGTGGACGACCACCTCGCGGTCGGCGATGGTCCCGTCGGCCAGCA
Organism: Isosphaeraceae bacterium; assembly: GCA_049579985.1. Taxonomy (GTDB): domain Bacteria; phylum Planctomycetota; class Planctomycetia; order Isosphaerales; family Isosphaeraceae; genus Aquisphaera. The sequence goes on from JBAUOX010000557.1 coordinate 3,691, forward strand.
CCACGCTCTGCAGGGCCAGATCGATCTTCAAACCACGAAAAACGATGCGTCGCGCTGGCTGGGGCCGGGTTGAAGGCACGGTGGTCAAGCTCCTGCCTTGATGGCCGGCGCGGCACGCTTCGGATCGCGGATGGTCAGGACGGGGCAGTTCGCCTCACGGACGATGCGCTCGGCCACCGAGCCCAGAAGGACGTGGCTGAGGCCCGTCCGGCCGTGAGTGGCGATGACGATCATGTCGATCTGCTGCTCCTGCGCGTAATCGACGATGGCCTCCACCGGGCTTCCCCACCGCACCGCCGTGACCAGCCTGGTCGGTTTGCCCCAGGAAGGCTGGATCAGGCTGCGCAGAGTCTCCTTGGCCCGGGCCTCGTTCTCCTGGTAGAACTGCGGCGGCATGACCGGCATGAGCAGAGGATCCGGCCCCGCCGGAATGATCTCCGAGAGGACAGTGACAAGATGCAGCTCAGCGCCGAACCGTTCCGCCAGCCCGCACGCAAAGCGGACGGCCTTTTCCGAGTGGGCGCTGAAATCGGTCGGGGCGAGCACCCGTTTGATTTCGATCACGCAGAGGGCTCCTCGTGCAGGGTGCCTAGCGCTCCTCGCGGACCAAGCTTCCAAACCGCTGGCGAAGGTCCCGGGTGATCGGTCCCGGCCGGCCCGAGCCCAGCATGCGTCCGTCGCACTCGACCACGGGAATCAGCTCGGCGGCAGTGCCGGTCAAGAAACACTCGTCGGCTGTGTAAACATCGTAGCGATCCATGGTCCGTTCGACGACTGTGAGGCCGGCCGAGCGCGCCAGTTCAATCACGGCGTCGCGAGTGATTCCCTCGAGGATGCCCGAGTCGATCGAGGGAGTGTGAAGGATTCCCCGGGTAACGATGAAGATGTTGTCTCCCGTACACTCGGCAACCTCGCCTTTGTGATTGAGCATGAGCGCTTCGAGGCAGCCGGAATTGGTGCCCTCAATCTTGGCAAGAATGTTGTTCAGGTAGTTGAGCGACTTGATCCGGGGATTGAGGGCATTAGGGTGGTTGCGCGTCGTGCCCGCCGTGATGATCTTCAGTCCATGCTCGTAAAGTTCCTCGGGGTAGAGGCTGATCTGGTCGGTGATGATGATGACCTGGGGGTCAGTCGTTTTCCTGGGGTCAAGGCCCAAGCCTCCGGCGCCCCGCGTGACGACGACGCGGATGTAGGCATCCACCAGCTTGTTGACGGCCAGAGTGTCAACGATCGCCCGGGCCATTTCTTCCCGAGCCATGGGGATCTGGAGAAAGATGGCCGAGGCCGAGTCATAAAGCCGGTCCACATGCTGCTGGAGCCGGAAGACCTTGCCCGCATAGGACCGAATTCCCTCGAAGACTCCGTCGCCGTACAGAAGTCCGTGGTCGAATACGCTGATCCTGGCGTCGTTTTTGCCGTAGAGTTTTCCGCTGATATAAACTTTTGGGCTCATCGGCGGTCCTCCTGCATTAACGAACGCTCAGCCGACGCCGCGAACCCACGCCATGGTCACTGCTTCACAAGAGCGCGGGAACCCACTCCTCGATTCGCCCCTCGGCGAGCCGAACGATCCGGTCGGCCTGCTGGGCTATGTGCTGATCGTGCGTGACCAACATCATAGTAAGCTCACGCTCCCGGTTCAAGTCGCGGAGCAGGTCGAGCACACCCTGTCCGCTGGCGGCATCAAGGTTTCCGGTCGGTTCGTCGGCCAGCAGGATTGATGGCCGGCCGGCCAGCGCCCGAGCGATCGCCGTCCGCTGCATCTCGCCGCCGGAGAGCTCGGTGGGGCGATGATCGAGCCGATGCCCCAGACCCACGCGCTGCATCAACTCCGCCGCCTCGTGGCGGATCCGCCGCCTCTCCTTCCAGTAGGACCACGCGCCGTGCCGGATCAGGTTGGGCATCATCACGTTCTCCAGCGCGGTCAGCTCGGGAAGCAGGTGATAAAACTGGAAGATGAAGCCGAACAGGCGGTTGCGCATCGAATCCCGATGCCGTTCCGGACGGTTGTCGAGGCGCTGGGAATCCACCAGGACCGTCCCCGCATCGGGGGCGTCGAGCAGGCCAAGGATGTGCAGGAGGGTGCTCTTGCCCGACCCGCTGGCCCCCATCACGGCGACCATCTCGCCGCGTTCGGCCTCCAGATCGACCCCCCGCAGGACCGCAACCTCGTTCGGCCCCTTCCAGTAACTCTTGCCCAGACCGACCGCCGCGATATGACTTGCCATCGTCCCCGCCTTCCCTGGGAAGAATTGAGAAAAAGGATCGTGGAGGATAAGGATATCGGACCTGCCCTGCCGCTCTGATCATTTACTCAAATCGCAGGGCCTTCACGGGGTGCAGCCGGGCCGCTCGCTGAGCCGGCCAGACGCTGGCAAGGACGGCGATGAACAGAGCGCCGATGACAATCGCGATCAGGGTGTGCGGCTCGACCAGGGTCGGGATCTTGTCGAAGTAGTAAATCGAGTCGTCAAAGACCTTGCGGCCGATGACCACACTCAAGATTTTCTCGATCTCGTTGATGTAGCGGACGAAGAGCAAGCCGCCGATCATGCCGACCCCGCTACCCACGGCGCCCAGCAAGAGCCCGTAACCCAGGAAGATCCCGCGGATCCCGCTGGTGGATGCGCCCAGCGCCTTCATGACGCCGATGTCTCGCGTCTTCTCGACCACGATCATCGAAAAGATCGCCAGGATGCCAAACCCGGCGACGGCGATGATCATGAAGAGCAAGATGTTCAGGATGCTTTGCTCGATCGCCACCGCGCCCAGCAGTGGCCCCTGTTTCTGCTCCCAGGTCCACACCTTGAAGAACATCGGGTGCAGCCGATCCAGGGCCTGTTGCAGCCGGTCGGCCAGCCGATCGAGATTCGTTCCCGGCCTCACCTTGATCTGGATCTGGTTGACGGCCCCCTTACCGTCGGGGCCAAGCAGCAGTCGCGTCTTCTGCAACTGCTCGAGCGGAACATAAACGTGTGTCGAGTCATACTCGCTCATTCCGCTCTTGAAAAAACCCACGACCGTGAATTCGTCGAAACCCGCCTCTGGCTTCTTGCCGGACGTGGGGAAAGCCAGGCTGATCTTGGTGCCGAGGTGCGCGAGGTAGACGTCAGGCTGACCCTTCCCCGGATGCCATGTCCCCAGCGCATAGCCGATGATCGCGCCCTGATCGGGAACCTGCTGGCGCCTCTGGATCTCGAGCTGCTCCTGCAGGGCTCTTTTGAAAGCGTCTTCCGGTTCCCCTTCGATTTCCTTCAGACGGGCCCCGGCCGGCGAGATCTCCTTGAGCCGCTCAGGCACCTGGAAGGACGGCTCGACCTTCTCGCCCTTCTCGTCGAAGAGGAACTCGGCGAAATCACCGGTTCTTGCCCGTTCCGCGGCCCGAACGCCGATGATCTGAACCGGCCGCGTCATCGACCCGCTGCCGACCCGGTACTTGAGAATGCCCGGAGTCTCCATGGTCGGAGCCATGGCGAGAACATCGTCACCGCCTGCCTCCTGGACCCGGGCCATGACTTCCTCGAAGTGGTCGAAGCCATCCATCGAGGCCGACTCGACCACGAGATCGGCAAGAACACCATGCAGCCGGTCGCGCATCTTGTCCGAGAACCCGGCCATCACCGAGTTGACCACGATCATCGTGGCGACCCCGAGCATGACGCTGATCACGCTGGCAAGCGCGATGTAGCGAGTGCGAAGATAGCGCCAGCAGAGCAGGTACTTGTACACGTCGACCACTCCTTCCCCGGGTTGGTCCGGCGACTCTCGCCTCGGGCCTTGCTCTGTCAACTGGGAAATGGCTCGCCCACGGGGCCACCCGGGTCCGCGGGACCCGGCGACTGCGGCCGCATGAGCGGAAACAGGATCACGTCGCGGATGCTCGGCCGGTTCATCAGGATCATGCAGAGGCGGTCGATACCGATGCCCAGCCCGCCGGCCGGGGGCATGGCGTGCTTGAGGGCCCGGACGAAGTCATCGTCCATCTTGGCCATCGACTCTTCCTCGGGCAATCCCGCGAGCTGGCTGCGGAACAGTTGCTCCTGCAAGAGAGGATCATTGAGCTCGGTGTAGGCGTTGGCCAGCTCCATGCCTTCCATATAAAGCTCGAATCGCTCGGCCACCGCAGGGTTCGCGGCTTTTCGCTTGGTCAACGGACAGAGGGCTGAGGGATAGTCGATCACGAAAATCGGACCTGTCAGGCGGTCTTCGACCACCTCCTCGAAGAGCGCGCTCGCGACCACGTCGGGGTCCTTGCCCTCCGTGGCGATTCCCTTTTCATCCGCGCGGGCCTTGATCGACGCGAAATCGAGCGGATCGACTCCGGCGTGCTCGGCCAGAAGCTCGGCATAGGTGCGCCGGGGCCAGGGAGGCGTGAAGTCGATGGTGGAGTCGCCCCAGGGACGCTGATATCCGCCGCCGAGGGCCTCGATCGACCCGCAAATCAAGGCCTCGGTCAGGTCCATCATCGCGTGGTAGTCGCCGTAGGCCTGGTACGCCTCCAGCATTGTGAACTCGGGGTTGTGCTTGGGGCTGATGCCCTCGTTGCGGTAGACCCGTCCGATCTCGAAGACCCGCTCCATGCCCCCGACCAGCAGCCGCTTCAAGTAGAGCTCGGGGGCGATTCGCAGGAACAGGTCAATGTCCAGAGTGTTGTGATGGGTGATGAACGGCCTGGCCGCCGCGCCTCCGGCGATGGCCTGCATGGTGGGCGTCTCGACCTCCACAAAACCCTTTTCGGCCATGATTTTGCGTAAGGTCGTGATGATCTTCGACCGACCCAGAAAGGTCTGCAGCGACTCGGGATTGGTGAAGAGATCGACGTACCGGCGGCGGTACCGCTGCTCGACGTCGGTGAGCCCATGCCACTTCTCGGGTGGGGGCAAGAGGCTCTTGGACAGGAAGGTCAGGCTCGACGCAAAGACGGTCAGCTCGCCGGTCTTGGTGTATCCGAGCGCGCCGTCAACCCCGATCAGATCACCCAGGTCCAGCAGCTCGACAAGGTTCCAGCCCAGGTCGCCAACCTGCTTCTTGCCGACGAAGATCTGGATTCGTTCGGTCCAATCGCGGAGGTCGAGGAAGACCACCTTGCCCTGTCCCCGCTTGAGCACGATCCGCCCGGCCACCCGGACGGCGGGCCCGGGCTCGGCTTGCTCACCCTCCGGGGCCTTGGGAACCGACAGCTCGCGGACCTTGGCAATCGCCTGGTGGCCGTCGAACCGCCCTCCCCAGGGGTCCAGCCCGAGGTCGGCGATTCGCCGTAACTTCTCCATCCGAACAGCTTCCAGACTCTCCCGCGGCTCTTCCGGCATCGCTCCGCCTTGATCGTTCAAAACTCTTGACTTGGGGGAACTTGAGGCAAATTGTAGTGATCCGGCGATCCGGGTCAACGGCAACCGGCCGCCGGCCCGTCGCCAGCGCGGCTGGCCCATGTCAGAATAACGATTCGTCCCCCCGAATCGTTGCGGATTCGCAGGGCAAGGAAGTAGGCGTGCCGAAAACGAGCGTCGAGGAGCGCTCGACCGCACAGCTTTCTCCCATGCCGGCCAACATGGCCGACCAGATTGCCGTGCCCGAATTCAATGGCTTGATGAGCTACCTGCTCAAGCATCGCGACGAGAAGGCGCCGAGATGAGACTATACCAATATTGACATATAGTATAATTGTCAATATATATAGATGCACCTATATTTGAGCACCTGATGGGCTGGTTGGGCGTGGGGAGACGAGACGGATCAAGGTCTGATGGAAATCCCGGGGTCGGCATGCGCCATGGAACCTCTGGAAGGCAAGGGGCTTGATCACACCGGAGGGAATGTCCGCTGGAACCGTCGTCGAATCCGGGTCGCGGTGTGTTTGGGCATGCGAAGGACCCGACCGAGTTCGGGATCGTCGCCACTGCTCATTGCATGGAACAGGAGTGTGAAGCCGGCGAGGCCGAACATCACGCATCCGGCGCTCAGCGCGTATGGTATAACGAAATGACAGCCTGAAGGTAGGCTGCCCAGTCTGATCCAATTCTGGGCATAGTTGTTCATGCTGGTTCTGGGTCCTCCTTCGCGTTGCGGCGACCAGCCGCAGTCAACACCACTCGCTTTTTCTTCTGCGGGGGCAGCCCCAGGTGTTCTTCAAGCCACTGTTCGACATCCTGTCCGCGGACGGTCTCTAATGCCTGGCGAAGGAGCTCGGGCGTCAATGGAGTCACCAACAGTGGAATCATCAACACGTTCGCCGTGATCTCCCGAGACGGAGCGTGTTCAGCCAAATCTTTGTACTTGCCAAACAACGACTCCAGCACGTCCGTGCTTCCCAGGTATCGCTGCCTGACTGGCACCTTCGCCCCTTCCTTCTGCACAAACGCCAATACCTGTCGTCGAAATGCCCTCTCCTTCCCAATCAGTTTGCTTTCTCCGATCAAGCGGCGCTTGATTCTCCGCCAACTGGTGCGACTCAACCCGGCTCGTTTGATCTCTTCCTCGGCATCCTTGACTACCCTCTGAAAATAACTCCAGACCCTCACTTCGCCCGCGTACCCTCGCAACCAACCCAGTTTCTCTTCAAGCCATTGTTTGGTCTCGGCTTCGCTCCGACCAAGCTGCTCCGCCAAGGTCCCTTCGACGCCACCACAGAGCAAGGCCAACATATCGTTGGCCCACCCCAAGTGACTCTCCAAATTGAGGAACCGCGCTTTGCTGCGCCAGGCCGGGGGTTGGAGAAAACTGCCGACCGCCTGCTGCAACTGCTGTCGCGTGCTCTGGCACGCCTTGACAAAACTGGTCCAGCACGGGTCGGGCTCAAGCTGGTTTTTCAGCAAAATGGCCAAACCATGGGTGATGTCATAGGTCTCGACGACGTGCCGGTTTTTCTGCCGAAACAAGCGAATTCCAGCCAGTACATCGCTACCGTGATCGGAGACAATCTGCACCGGCACGCCAACACGTTTGCTGACCGTGCTGAGGTGTCCAGAGACGATTGTGCCGTTGCAGCGAGTCAACACGTGCAGAGAGAGCACATGGACATCGTGATGGTCCGGACTGTAGCCTGTGCGGCGTAACTGGGACAAAGGCACCCCCAGGATCACCAAGCACTTATGCGTTCCCAATTGGATGGTCAGATCGACAAGGAACACCCAATCCAAACAGCGCGGCAAGGGCCGACGCAGGAGAAACAAGCCGACACGCAACAGCCACAGGCGAATGGTTTCGGCACAAGGGCCGACGGCTGCCACCACGCCCCGGAGGGAGGCAAAGATCAAGGCGATGCCGCGATAACTGGTATGAGCCTCGCAGGCCCAGGTCAGGGCCAAACGAACCAACAGCAGGGGGTAGACATGCCCTTTGGCGCAGGCCAACTCTTCCAGGGTAATCAGTCGCTGGACAAAGTGATGGGCGTCCGGCGCGTCCGTGGCATCGCCTGATTGTCCATCAACCCCCCAAAAAAGATCCAGCTACCAGGGCCGACGGCAGCATGGGCCTCATGGGCGGCTTGCAGTTGTTGCTCCAGTTCTTTGACGCGGGTTTTCCAATTCTCTCGACTGCTGGACAAATCACGAACCGTTACACGCAGTTGCCGAATCTCCTGTTGTTTCTCGGCGGAGCGCTGTTTCCACAGATCGCGGCTGGCTCGAAGTTTTCTTATCTTGCGAGCAGCATTCCCTTCGTCGTTCATCACTGCACCTCGACACGAAAACCCCTCCGTGGCGGGACCCGATTCCGGCGTGAAGTATAATGTACGAAATGAGCACAGACTGGACAGCCTAGCTTGAGCCTGGACTGAAAGCCGGTTTTGCGGCTGGATCTTGGCGGATCGTGTCCCATCCATCTCATCCCGTTCAACCTCACTCGGTTGCCGGTCGTCCGGTCGTGCGTCGATCCTGGCAAAGGCGGGGACCCAGAACCAAATGGAGATCGCCCCCATGGCACAGCCACGTGACTCGAGATTCGAAGAGCTGGGGTGCTGCTCGACGCTGTCGCGCCGCGATCTGCTCAGGACGCTGGGCGCAGGGATCCTGGCGGGTTCGGTTCCGCTGATCGGCCGGAGCGCAACCGCCGCGGCCGGACAGACCAAGGTGGGACCTTCCCCCTCCGAGCTCGCCGAGACGGCCGTGGCGCGATTCCACGCGTCGCTGTCCAAGGCCCAGCGCGAGCAGATCTGCTTCCCGTTTGACCACCCGCTGCGGTCGGTGGTCAAGAACAACTGGGACATCGTCAAGCCGGCGATCAGCGACCTGAACAAGGAGCAGCAGGCCCTTTGCCACGAGATCATGAAGGGCCTTTGCAGCGAGGACGGCCTGGAGCGCTTCACGAAGCAGATGGAGGACGACGCGGGGGGCTTCGACGCGTACCACGTGGCCGTCTTTGGCGAGCCGGGAACCGACAAGCCGTTCGAGTGGGTGCTGACCGGCCGCCACGATACCCTGCGCGCTGATGGCAACAGTCTCGAGGGAGCGGCGTTCGGCGGGCCGATCTTCTACGGTCACGCCGCCGACGGGCACTTCAACGAGGATGCCAAGCACACCAACAACGTCTGGTGGTACCAGGGCGAACAGGCCAACAAGATCTTCCAGACCCTGGACGACAAGCAAAAAGCCCAGGCGCTGATTGCCCAGGCCGAGGAAGACGACGCCCGAGCCATCAAGCTCAAGGGAGCGAAGCTGCCGGCACGCGGCATGGCCGTCGCCGACCTCGACAGCCAGCAGAAGGACATGGTCCGCCAGCTCCTGGAGATGATGCTTCGCCCCTTCCGTGCCTGCGACGCCGCCGAGGTCCGCGAATGCCTCGACGCCGCGGGCGGCGCCGACAAGCTGCGCCTGACGTACTTCAAGGAAGGCGATATCGGCAACGACGGCGTCTGGGACATCTGGAAGCTCGAAGGTCCCGCCTTCTCGTGGTACTTCCGCGGCTCCCCGCACGTCCACACCTGGCTGAACGTGGCGCGTAGAGCATGAAAAGGCCGTGAGTAGTGGCCAGTTACTGGAGGCTCGAGCAGGCCGTGGCCCAAGTCGAAAGCCTTTTCCGGTTGGGAGCGTGACTCCGCCAGTACCGACCGAACATCGAAGCCGTGCAATTCAACGCGAGACGGCTATTGACGGCAGAAGTCCCGGCTAAAGAAAATTAGCCTTTCCCTGCTCCAAGTCTGTCGCGCGCTGATCGTTGCAAAACGAGGTGCGGTCCTCAACTTGATCGAGGCGGCCCCATGAGAGCGACTCCTGTTTTGATCGGAGCCATTGCGTTGGCCGGCACCGGCCTTGTCGTGGCTTCATCCAACCCCCGGGAGCCGGGTCCCATCCCGGCTCAGGCACAACCAGCGGCTTCACAGCATACCCCCGCCGCGCCTGCACAGCCAGCGGCTCCGCAGCCGGCAGCAGCCCCGACCTTCACGCCCGAACAGAAGGCGGTCGCGGACACGATCGGCGCGTTCTCGAAGGCTTACGGCGCCGCGGACGCCAAGGCGCTTGCCGACTTCTTCACCGACGATGTTGTGGTGACCGATCCCGAAGGAGTCGAGACCCGCGGTAAGGCGGCCGTCGCCGAGATGTATGCGGGAGCTTTCCAGGAGAATCCTGGATTGAAGCTCGAATCGGAGGTCGCGGAAGTCCGGTTCATCACCCCCGACGTGGCGCGGGTGGAAGGGCGGTCGCGGCTTTCCTCGGTCAAGGGCGACGCGTCGGAGTTCACGCGCTTCAGCTCGCTCCTGGTCCGCAAGGACGGCAAGTGGCAGGCAGCCGAGATTCGAGAATTCACTGCCCCGGCCGAGGATGTCGCCCCCTATGAGCGGCTCCGGGAGCTGGAGTGGATGGTCGGCCACTGGGTCGATGATAGCGGCAACAACAAGGTTGAGGCCGACGTCCGCTGGGCCGACAACAACAGCTACCTCGTCCGGACCTACAACGCCCAGGTCCAGGGTGAAAAGCCTTCGTCCGGCACAACGTTCATCGGCTGGGACCCCCAGTCGGGCCAGATCAAGTCCTGGAATTTCGACTCGGAAGGCGGCCATGGCGAGGGTCTCTGGACTCGCACCAACGAGAACGAGTGGATTGTGAAGGCGCAGGGCGTGCTACGGGACGGCCGGCCAACTTCGGCCACCCAGGTTCACACGATCCTGAACAAGGATTCGGTAAAGACCAACTCGATCGACCGCATTATCGGCGGCCAGGTCGCCCCGGACATCGTCGACGTCGTGATGGTCCGCAAGCCACCCCAGCCCGGCGCAGCCGCTCCCAGGCCGGCCGCCGCCGTGGAAGCCCCGAAGTGATGCCTCCGCGGAAGACCCTCCGCGCGGGGTTCGATTCTTGATACATACGGCTGACTCGCCCTCTCCGGCCTCAATTCAGCGTGCGAGGACATTTATGTTCAGGCGACGACAACTCATTCCCCTCCTGGGGTTACTCACTCTCTTGAGTGCTACGGAACCGGCCCACGCCCAGCGCGGAAGGGGCGGCGCACGTCCTGGGGGCGGCGGCATGGCACGACCAGGGGGCGGCGGCATGACCAGACCCGCGACGCCCCAGAACCGGCCCGCGATGGCGCGGCCGTCCATGCCGATGAACCGGCCAAGCATGCCCCAAAATCGCCCCAACGTGGGAAACATGGCCCAGAACCGGCCCAATGTGGGAAACCTGACGCGCCCCAATTTGCCTCAGAACCGGCCCAATGTGGGGAACATGACGCGGCCCTCCACCCTTCCCGGTGGCATCGGCGGTAATCGACCGGGGCTCGGTGGAAACCGACCCACCCCGCTTCCGGGCCCGATCGGCGGCAATCAACCGGGGCCCGGCGGAAACCGACCGGGGCTCGGTGGAAACCGGCCCGGACTGGGTGGAAAC
>JBAUOX010000558.1:0-2378 GCA_049579985.1 Isosphaeraceae bacterium
CCCCGCTGGTCACCGGACCTGCCAGCGCCACCAGGAAATGCTCGCTCGAGCGGGGTGACAGCGACGGCCCGACAAGGTTGCCCAGAGGCCAGAGGTGCACGTCCTCCTGATCGCAGTCCAGCCAGTAGGCGGTCAGGGCGTGCCCGAGTTCATGGATCACCAGGGCCAAAATCAGCAGAGACAGCCAGCAGGCCGTTTGCGGTAAGTGTCGAAGTCCATCCTCCGCCTTGGTGGCCAGAAGGGCCATCAGCAGTTCGATGACGACGAAGAGGATCAGAAAGATGTGAACCTTGACCGTCGTTCCGAACCACCGGCCTAGACGGATCGGGGACCACGTCAGTGGATCGCTCATGACTGGACCACTCGAAGTGGGTTACGATCGCCGCTTGGGTCACGATCTGGACAACATATCCTAACAGTCCGGTGCTGAGGAGGCAACGCGACCCGGGACCGAACAGGGTCTGCGCGCCCTTCAGGCGACCGCCGCGCGCATGTTAGACTGGATCGTCGAATCGACGGCTGCCTCGTCAACATCCTGTGGAGCTAGCATTCCGCATGCCAGACGCCTACCTGAGTCAGGAGATCCGGGTGCCGGTGCCGCTGGGGCCTCGCGCCTACGAGGTCCGGGTGACCAGCGGCGACCCCGGCGGTTGCGGACCGTTTGCTCGCTCGGCGCTGGATGCGACCTGGGCCGGCACGGCGTGCCGCGCCGCTTTGATCGTCACCGACCGAAACGTCGCCGGCCTCGACTACTTGCCGGACTGCCGGGCCGCTCTCGACCGCGTCGGAATCGAGGGTCGTCCGGTGGTGCTGCCCGCCGGCGAACCGACCAAGTGCCTGGAGTCCGTCGTCAAGCTCTATGACGAGCTGACCGCGATGCGGGCCGACCGGCACACCGTCGTTGTCGCGTTGGGCGGGGGAGTGATCGGCGACCTTGCGGGGTTCGTCGCCGCAACCTACGCCCGCGGTCTGCCCTTGTTCATGCTGCCGACCAGCTTGCTGGCCCAGGTGGACAGCTCGGTCGGCGGCAAGGTCGGGATCAACCATCCCCGGGCCAAGAACATCATCGGCGCGTTTCACCAGCCGGTCGGCGTCTGGATCGACACCGAAACCCTGAACTCGTTGCCTGCACGCGAGCTGCGCTGCGGCCTCGCCGAGGTGGTCAAGTACGGGGTCATCCTTGATGCCGCCTTCTTCGGCGAGCTGGAAACCCGGGCCCAGTCGATTCTCGACCGCCGGGGCGAGGCCCTGCGGTCGATCGTCGGGCGGTGCTGCCGGCTCAAAGCCGATATCGTGGCGAAGGACGAGCGCGAGGAAACGGGGCTGCGCGCCGTGCTCAACTTCGGCCACACCGTCGGGCATGCGATCGAGGCGGTCGCCGGCTATGACGGGGCCTTCCAGCACGGTGAGGCCGTGGCGGCCGGCATGGTCGCCGAATGTCAGCTTGCCGAGCGCCTGGGCTGGATCGGGCCCGAAGTCACCTTGCGCCTGAGCAGCTTGCTCGTGCGGTTCGGTCTGCCGGTCGCGATCTCCGGGCTCGATCCCGATCGACTGATCGACGCCATGGGCCGCGACAAGAAGAACCAGCGCGGCAAGGTCAGGTTTGTGCTGCCGCGAGCCCTCGGGCACGTCGAGCTGACCGACGCGGCCAGTCCCGACGACGTTCATGCGGTGCTGACCGCCCTTTGCAAGTGACCGCCCAGGCACGATCGCGATGGATTGCCGCGGCCTGCCCCTCTTCGCCACGAGCTGGAGTGCAGTTTGGACCACGCCCCCGCGCAGAGCGACATCAGCGACCTGGTCCTGCTCACGATGGTGCCCGGGGTGGGTCCGCATACCTGCGGGGCACTGCTCGAGCGGTTCCGGACGGCTGGCCGCGTGCTCGACGCCTCGCTGGCCGAGCTCCGCGACGTTCCCGGAGTGGGGCCGAAGATTGCCGAGAAGATCCAGCGAGCGCGGCGTGACCTGGACGGACCGGCCGAAATCGAGCTCTGCCGTCGCGCCGGTGTCGAGCTGATCGCGCGCGGCGACCCGCGCTATCCGCCGCCGCTGCTGGAGACGCCCGATCCCCCGGCGCTGCTCTACGCGCGGGGTACGTTCGAGCCGCGCGATCAGCTCGCCATCGCCCTGGTCGGCTCGCGGCGGTGCACCTCCTACGGGATGAGGATCGCCGAACGCCTGGCCTCGTCGCTGGCGCGGACCGGGTTCACGATCGTCTCGGGCCTGGCGCGAGGCATCGACGCCGCGGCCCACCAGGGGGCACTGAAGGCCGGCGGCCGCACCATCGCCGTCCTGGCCAACGGGCTGGAGCAAGTCTACCCACCCGAGCACGCCGAGCTTGCCGGCGAGATCGCCCGGCACGGCGTCGTTCTGAGCGA
>JBAUOX010000559.1:0-6831 GCA_049579985.1 Isosphaeraceae bacterium
CAGTGTGCTCGCTCGACAATAGGCGACACGCCCCTCGAGGTCGTCGGTTGCAGGTTCAGCCGAAACGCGCTGTTGAGGTCTTGCTTGACCACGCCACCGGTTCCGAACGGCGTGGCCGCGAATGAAAGCGGTGCCCTTCGGAAGCCGGGGCGAAGGCGAGCGCCGCCTGGCCATAGACCGGGCACGCGCGACCGGCATAAAAGTAGACCGACGGGGGATAGCCGACCTGTTCCTCCACGAACCGGGTGCCCGGCCCGCAGTATCCCTGGGATTCTTCCGAGGTCGGGATCTCTCCTGAGCGGACGAGGTCCGCGAGAGTCGGCCGGCCGGCCCGGCCATGCGTCACATGGAGCAGGTGCACGCGTTCCGAGACCGACAGGAAGCCACTCATGTCAGCCGGGAGGCCGGGAAGGTTGTCGAGGGGAGGCATGCAAACCGCTTTCTTTCGCCAATGAGGAAGACTTTTCGACTGCCGACTCAACAGGCAAACCTCAAATCAGCGCCAGGCCAGGAAGCTTACGGGATCATGGCTCTTGAGTCTGCTCGGTCGAATTCGCGGGACACCCCAAGGCGAAACCCATGCCGCCATCACGACAGGTTCATGGCCATCAGGAACTCGGCGTTGGTCTTGGACTTCTTCATCCGGCCGGTGAGCAGCTCCATGGCTTCGACCGAATTCATGTCGTTGAGCACGCGGCGGAGGATCCAGACCCGGCGCAGCTCTTCGGCATCCATGAGCAGCTCTTCCCGGCGGGTGCCGGACTTGTTGACATCGATGGCCGGCCAGACTCGCTTGTCGACGAGACGGCGGTCAAGGTGCAGCTCCATGTTGCCGGTTCCCTTGAACTCCTCGAAGATGACGTCGTCCATCCGGCTGCCGGTATCGACAAGGGCGGTCGCGAGGATGGTGAGCGACCCCGCCTCCTCGATCTTGCGAGCCGCGCCGAAGAATCGCTTGGGCTTCTGCAGGGCCGAGGCGTCGATGCCGCCGGTAAGGATCTTGCCGGAATGCGGAGCCTCGGTGTTATACGCCCGGGCCAGCCGCGTGATCGAGTCGAGCAGGATGACCACGTCCTTGCCGTACTCGACCATCCGCTTGGCTTTCTCGATGACCATCTCGGCGACCTGGATGTGCCGCGCGGCCGCCTCGTCGAAAGTGGAGCTGATGACCTCGGCCGTCGGCCCCTTGACCGACCGCTCCATGTCCGTGACCTCCTCGGGCCGCTCGTCGATCAAGAGGACCATGACATAGGCGTCGGGATGGTTGGCCAGAATGCTGTTGGCGATCTTCTGGAGCAGGATCGTCTTGCCGGTACGGGGCGGGGCGACGATCAGCCCGCGCTGGCCGAAGCCGATCGGCGTGACCAGGTCGACGACCCGCATATTGATCTCATCGTTGCCCGTTTCGAGCCGGATGCGGCCCTGGGGATGAAGCGGCGTGAGGTCGTCAAAGCCGACCTTCTCGCTCAGCTTGTCGGGGTCTTCGAAGTTGATGGCCTCGACCCGCAGCAGGGCGAAGTACCGCTCGTTCTCCTTGGGCGGACGGATCTGTCCGGAGACGATGGCCCCGGTCTTCAGGCCGAAACGGCGAATCTGGCTGGGCGAAACGTAGATGTCGTCGGGGCAGGGCAGATAGTTGTAGTCGGGACTGCGCAGGAAGCCGAAGCCGTCGGGCAGGACCTCGAGGGTACCCTCGCCGTACATCAGGCCGTTCTGCTTGACCCGTTCCTTGAGGATCTTGAAGATCAGGTCTTGCTTCTTGAGCCCCATGTAGTCGCTGATGCCCTCGGTCTTCGCCGTGCGGATAAGCTGGGGCATCGTCATCTTCTGCAGCTCGGTGAGATGGATCTCGCCGCGCTTGATGTCCTCGTAGCGGTCGTGGATCGCCGCGTCGCCGAAGATGTCCTCGTCCTCGACGTCGGGAAACCCCTCGGCGGGGAACTCCGGGTTGAAGCCGGGAGCCGCGGGACGTTCGGCCCGGGGCGGCGGCGCAGCGTAATCGCGATCGCGGGAATTGAATGAGGAATCACGCTCGAATCGGTCGCGATGGTTGGCAGCGGTCTCGCGGTCGCGGTCGCGGATCACAGGCGCATTCTCCCGGTCCCGATCGCGGTCACGGTTGACCGGAATCCCTTCATGCTGGGCGGGGCCGGTGTCGCGCTCGGCACGGTCGCGGGCCAGGCGTTCGCGGATTGACATCCCTGGCTCCCGGTCAATCCGTTCCCGGAGCGGCTCGCGCTCGCGGACGAACCGGATGGGCTCGCGGTCGGCCGGGCCTTCCTCGCGGTAGGGCTCGCGGCCGGGGCGATCGCGATAGGACGACTCGGCGGCTGGCGACGGTGCTTCCCCGGTTCCGGGATAGGTCGGGGGCGGGGCGGAAGACGGGCCAGCGGTCTCGTCGGAGACGGGCGGAGAGTCAGGGGAGGTCGACTTGCGCAGGCGGGAGGTTCCGGAATTCTCCCGGCGGGGACGGGTCTCGTTGGGCATGATGTTCCATTCTCCTGTTCAAACGAAATCAGTGATTCTGTCGAGCCGGGGGATCGCGACGGGGCTCGATGCGGGTCGGAGTTCCTGAAAAAGTCCAGCCGATGTCGCGGGCTGGAAAGGCCGTTCGTGGCCGGAGTGCTCCGCCACCGCGAGGGAATCACCTTCGCTGGCGCTTCAGGCTTGTAAATCTGGGTATCGACAAGCCTGAAGCGCCAGCGAAGGCCTTTCAATTGGAACCGTTACGCGAAGAGAACGCTGGGCAAGGACTTTCATCAGCATTTCTAGGACGAGGACAAACGGCAGAGGACAGAACGCGATGGGCTGAGCCAGATCACTACAGGCATGTCAGGAAGCATGTCATCGAGGGTCACCGGGCTGAAGCGTCGCCGCCCTGGAGAAACTGGAGGCGGAACCGGAGAGCCGGCTCGAAGCCGACGTCCCGGAGATGCGCGAGTCCAAGGATTTGCGCTCGGTCGCCAGCCGGAATAATCGATCGACGTTCTGGTCCAGAATCTCGAGACTCGAATCGTTGTGAATCACGATATCGGCCCGGCTGAGCTTGCGCTCGCGGGGCCACTGGGCGGCCTCGCGGGATTGCAAGACCTCCGCAGTCCAGCCGCGACCGCAGGCCACGCGATGGAGCCGGACCGGTTGCGAGGCATCGACGAAAACCACCACGTCGCAGAGATTGTCCCAGCCGGCCTCGAGCAGGATGGCCGCGTCCAGCACGACCGCCGGGGCGCGGCCTCGCACCGACTCACGATCGATGATCGCCTCGAACTGCTGCCGCATTTGCGGATGGACGATCGCTTCCAGATCGTCGAGCCCCGGCCTGGAGGCGAAGACGATCGAGCCCAAGGCCCGCCGATCGATCGCGCCAAGGGAAGCAGTGGCGTCCGGCCCGTGCGCAACCACCAGGGGGCCAAATCGCTCGATCACCTGGCGGCGAACCTCGGGGTGCTCGAGCACCTCATGGCCCACACGGTCGGCGTCGATCACGACCGCCCCCCGTTTGCCCAGCAGCGCCGCGACCTGGCTCTTGCCGCCGCCAATCGCGCCGGTCAAACCGATCACGGGGACCGCGCCGTGTTTCCAACGGACGGGCGACGAAGCCAACGAAAAGGCGTCGGAACAGGACGACGACATGGTACTCCTGGAGACAACCATCGGACACGGCCAGGGTCGCGAGAGCAGGCTCAGGCTCGGTCTCGACGGCCGGACAACTCAGGCGGCCGGCTCGCATCGTTCCATGAATTGTGCTTGGTTGATCAAATGAGAAACCGCCGTGTGAACGACTTCACCCGAGAGATTCGCACGACCTATCGAGATCCGAAATCCGCGACGCAGGCCTCATGAAAAAGGCATTGCGCAAACCTGGTCAAGCAGGTGGGGGTCCTGGTGCCGTCATCTCCCGTCCCTTGCAGTTCTCAGGGGTAAGTCCGAGGGAGAGGAAATGAAGCGAGTGACGGGTAATCGCCTGTATCGGCAGCCGATCAATTCCGATCGTTCTCTTATCTTATACTTCATGCCGCGTTCATCTGCAATGGGGTTTCGCTGATTTGCATCGAAAAACCCGTTGCGGATCCGAAGAACCGACTCTCCAGGAGATTCGCCGGGGCCGGCGTATATTGCGGCAATCTCATCCCTCGATCGCCTCGACGTCGAGCCAGTTGATGCCGGCGCCCAGGTCCACCTTCAGGGGCACCTCCAGCGCCAGGGCGGTGTTCATCTCTTGTCGCACGAGAGCGGCGAGGTCGGGAACCTCGTTCTCGGGCGTCTCGAAGACGAGCTCGTCGTGGATCTGGAGGATCATCCGCGCTTGCAGACCTTGCGCGCGCAGCCGCCGGTCGATCTTGATCATGGCCATCTTGATGAGGTCAGCCGCGGACCCCTGGATCACGGTGTTGACCGCCGTTCGCTCGGCGAGGTTACGGTTCCGGCCGGTGGTGTTCTTGATCCCCGAGATCGGCCGCCGCCGACCCAGGATCGTCTCGACGCGCCCCGCGGCCCGTGCCGCCTCCAGGGTCCGCGTGATGAACTGGTCCACGCCCGCGTATTCCCGGAAGTACGAATCGATGAAGGCGCCTGCCTCGGCCTGAGAGATTCCCAGGCGGGCGGCCAGCCCATAGGGGCTCAGGCCATAGATCACCCCGAAGTTCACCGTCTTGGCCACGCGCCGCATCGACCCGTCGACTTGCGATTCCGGAACGCCATAGATCCGCGCGGCCACCACGGTGTGGATGTCGTGATCGAGCTCGAAGGCCCGGCTGAGCGCGGGATCGCCCGAGAAGTGGGCCAGGATGCGCAGCTCGATCTGCGAATAGTCGGCTGTCAAGAGCCGCCAGCCCGCCCGGGCCACGAAGGCCTGCCGGATCTGCTTGCCCTCCTCGGTACGCACCGGAATGTTCTGCAGGTTGGGGTCGCTGGAGCTCAGCCTTCCCGTGGCCGCCACGCCCTGGTTGAACGAGGCATGAATGCGCCCGTCCTCGGGATCGACCAGGGCCGGCAGCGCATCGAGATAAGTACTCTTGAGCTTCGAGAGCTGGCGATGCTGCAAGAGCAAGGCGGGCAGCGGGTGCCTGGCGGCCAGCGCCTCGAGGACGTCCTGCGCGGTGCTCTGCTCGCCGCCGGGGGTCTTTTGCTGCGTGGGCAGCTTGAGCTTCTCGAAAAGCACCTCGCGGAGCTGGGGGCCGGAGTTGATGTTGAACGGCCCCCCAGCCAGCCTGTAGACGTCGTCCCCGAGCGTTGCCAGCCGCCCGGCGAACTCGCGCGAGAGCTCGCCCAGGCGCCTGGTATCGACCCCGACCCCGACCTGCTCCATCCCGGCCAGAATCGATATCAAGGGCCGCTCCACCTCGGTGTACAGCTTCCAGAGCCCTTGGGACTTGACCCTGGGAGCCAGGATCTCCTCGATCCGCCAGGTCGCGTCGGCGTCCTCGCCGGCATAGGCCGCCACCCGCGCGACCTCGACCTGGTCCATCCGCCCCTGCTTCTTCCCCTTGCCGATCAGGTCGGTGATCGGAATCATCGTGTGGCCAAGCAGCCGCTGCGCAAGCTGGTCGAGGTTGTGGTTGCGCTCGCCGCTTTCAAGCAGGTAGCTGAGGATCATCGTATCGGTGATCGGCCCCTCGATCGCCACTCCCGCGCGGCCCAGGGCGAGCATGTCATACTTGAGGTTCTGCCCGACCTTCTCGACCTCGGGATCGGCCAGGATCGGCCTCAAGGCCTCGAGCACCTCGTGGGGATCGAGGACCCGGCAATGGATTGGCCCGCGCAGCGGCAGGTAATACGCAAGGCCGGCCTTCCAGCTCACGGCAATACCCACCAGCGACGCGCGCAGCGGATCGATGTCGGTCGTCTCGGTGTCGAGGCAGAACCTGGGCTGGCGCTTCAGCTCGGTCAGAAAGTCCCCGAACAGCTCGGGCGTATCCACGACCCGATAGTCGGCCGCCCAGGTCTGGACCTCGCCCGCGGGCTGGAACGCCGGCAGCTCGCTCATGAATCGATGAAATCCGCATTCGATGCACAGGGTCTTGAGGACATCCACGTTCGGTTCCGACGTCTTCAACGTCTCCCAGTCCAGATCGAGTGCCAGGTCGTCGCGCAGGGTCACCAGCATGCGCGCCCGCCGGGCTGTCTCGGCGTGCTCGCGGAGGCTCTGCTGCTTCTTCGGCCCTTTCACCTTTTCGATGTTTTGCAGCAAGCTGTCGAGGGTCCCGAACTCCTTGAGGAACGTGGACGCGAACCCCTCGCCGATCCCCGGCACCCCGGGCACGTTATCGACCGAGTCGCCTGTCAGTGCCAGGAAATCAACGACCTGGTCGGGGCGAACGCCCCATTCCTTCAGCAGTGCCGGCGCGTCGATCACGGCATTCTTGCGCAGGTTGAGAATCCGCACATGATCGGAGAGGAGCTGCCGTGCGTCCTTGTCGGCCGTGCAGATGGAAACGTCCATCCCGCGCTCCTCGCCGCGGCGGGCAAGGGTCGCGATGATGTCGTCGGCCTCCATCCCCGGCACCACCAGCACGGGCACCCCGAAGCCCTCGAAAACCCGGCGGATCACGGGAATCTGGGGAACCAGATCCGCGGGCGTCGCCGCCCGGTTGGCCTTGTACTCCGGGTAGATCTCCGAGCGGAAGACCGGCCCCTCGCCGTCGAAGGCCGCCGCGAGATAGTCCGGCTTGCGATCGCGCAGCAGGTTGAGCATGTCCCGGAATATCCCGAACACCGCCTGTGTTGGCTGGCCCGCCGGACCGGTCATCTCGGGAATCGCATGGAAGACCTGAAAGATCAGGGAGAATGCATCAAGGATATAGAAGGTGGGTCGCTGCGCCATCGTGATTC
>JBAUOX010000560.1:0-7758 GCA_049579985.1 Isosphaeraceae bacterium
GGTGTGGCTCCATTATGCGGTCCTGTCGAGCCCCCATCGCGGCTGTCGGAGGTATAACCTGGATCGACTCACATTGCGGACGATGCTGCTCTGGCTCCAGGAGGTGGCGTTCTCGATGTACGAGCTGGTAAAGATAGCAGTGTGTGAAAGGTCTGTGCCAGAACGACTTACGTGCTAGCTCTCCGAACCAATTAAGAGGAATCTACTGAATATGGATTTGAACAAAGCCACGACCAAGGCAAGCGAATTCCGTACAGTTGATCCGCGCACGGTGGGTCCGGATTGCTCGGCCGTTGCGAGAAGTGGGCCAGGAGCTCGAACATGATCGCGCGTGGAATCTGGCAGCTCGAGCAGTTCGGCCGGTTCGTCGATTTCGTGGCCCGTACCCTTGCGGTCTTACCCAGAGCGATGGTGGAGCGGTTGGGCGAGGTTGTGTGGCAATTCGAGCAGGTCGCCGTCAAGAGCCTGCCGATTGTGCTCGGGGCGGGAATCAGCGTGGGGCTGGTGACCTGGTTGCAGACGCACCGACTGCTTGTGGCCAACGGTGCGGAATCCGCGCTGCCAAGCTTTCTGGCGGTCGCGGTCGTGGTGGAGATCGGCCCCGTGCTGGCGGGCGTGCTGGTGGCAAGCCGCATGGGCGCCGGGCTGGCCGCCGAGCTAGGGTCGATGCGCCTCAACGAGGAAATCGAGGCCCGGATCGTTCTCGGCGCCGATCCGGTGCCCAGCCTCGTGGCGCCCCGAACGATCGCCTGCGCCTTGGCCGTCCCATTACTTACGGTTCTCATCGATGCATCGGCCCTGCTCGGGGCGCTCGTGGGCGAGGTCACCGCGGGCAAGCTCTCGCCGCTGCTCTTCTGGCGCGATTCCCTGGTCTTCCTGCGGCTCTCCGACGTGATTCCGGCAACGCTCAAGACAGCCGTCTTTGGATTGCTCGTGGGCCTGATCGCGTGCTGGACGGGGCTGAATGCCGATCGCTCGACCGAGGCCGTGGGCCGAGCCGCAACCCGCGGCGTCGTTCGCGCCACTCTCGCCGTCTTCGCCGCCAACGTCATCCTCGTCCCGTGCATCCAGCTTGCCACGGAGGCCTTGGGATGGGGCTTGCTGTGATGGGAGCAGGGGAATCAGCCACCGAGAGAGCTGAGAGGGGGACGGAGAGAGGCGGAGAGAGCAAGGCAGGACGATACAGCTTCTCATAAATCCAGCGGCCTGTTACTTTTGCATTATAGGTTACGGCTTCGCGGACAAGCTCGAGGGCGACAACTCATGAGGCGGGATATGGGTCGGTGGCGGGCACTGGCGAATGCGGCATTTGCCCTGGCCGTCCTGGCGCTTGGTGGTTTCGGGCTGTATCAGGTGGCCAGGCGACGGTGGCATGTTCAGCCCACGTTTCACGTCCGCGTCAAGTTCTCAACCGTCAGCGGCCTGGAAGCCGGCCACCGCGTGCGGTTGCAGGGGATGGATGCCGGAGTGGTCGAGCTGGTTGTGGCCCCGGGAAAACCTGGCGAGCCGGTCGAGCTCGTCATGCGGCTGGATCAACGGCTGCGCCATCTCGTCCGCTCGGACGCAATTGCCCGCATTCTTGCCGAAGGGATGGTCGGCGCGCGCGTCGTCGAGATCACGCCCGGCCGGCCGGACGCGCCCCTGGTCGCCGAGGGAGGTGCGATTGAATCGGAGCCGCCGGTCGAGCTCAGCGATCTGATGAAGAGGACCGGCGCCTCGCTCCAGAAGCTCGACGACCTGGCCAGGACCGCCAAGACGGGGCTCGAAGAGATCAACGCCATTGCCGGCTCGATCCGCGAGGGCAAGGGTTCGCTCGGCAAGCTCGTCCGTGATGAGGCCGCTTACCAGAGCCTGATGTCCTTGACCCACCGGGGCGAGCGCACTTTTTCGGCCATGGAAGACAACCTCGCCGCGCTCAAGCGAACCTGGCCGTTGTCCCGCTATTCCGACTCTCGCTCCTTCTTCGAACGAGAGAAGGTCCTGTACCAGCCGGGCTCGCGGCGAGACAGCCGCTTGTTCCGGGATGAGGAACTGTTCGAACCGGGGCGCGCCATCCTGACCCCCGTCGGCCGCACCCGCCTCGACGAGGTCGGGCGCTGGTGCAAGCAGGCCAGCCAGCCACAGTCGGAGGTCGTCATCGCCGCCTTCACCAACGATGACCAGGACGTCGACCTTGCCGAGGTCCTGACCCAGGAGCAAGCCGACTCCGTACGCAAGTACCTGGTCGAGAAGCACGGAATCGACTCTGCCGGCTGGTTCCGATCGCGCAAGATCGCCGCGGTCGGCTTCGGCACCCAGGTCCTGCGCCTGCAGGATCCCCCCCTGGCACAGCTTCCTCCGCGCCGGGTCGAGATCATCCTTTTCACGCCCCAGACCTGAACGGCCGGGGCCTCCCGGCCTGGGTCGGCCCGTCCCCAGTGGAGTGGAACTGACATGCAGCCTATGACCTTTCGCGCGGGAGTGCTGGGCGCCGGCCAGATGGGCGCCGGTATCGCGGCGACCCTGATCCGTACGGGCATCTCCACCACCATGGTGGACGTGAGCCAAGACATACTGGACTCCGGTTCCGCGCGCGCCCGGCAACTTGCGGCCGGCCGGAGCAAGAGCAAGGCCGGGCAGGCGGATGACGCGGAGCCGGCCCGGATTGCCTCGCTCCTGAGCACGTCCACCAGCCTGGCGCCGCTGGCCCATTGCGACGTGGTGATCGAGGCCGTCACCGAGAACGAGGCGATCAAGACCGGCATTTTCGAGGCTCTTGCCGGCGTGCTCCGCGACGAGGCGATCCTGGCCAGCAACACCTCGACGATTCCCATCTCACGAATGGCCCGGTCATGGGCCCATCCCGAGCGGTTCGCCGGCATGCACTTCTTCCACCCGGCGCAAAGGATGGAGCTGGTCGAGGTGATCCGGGGCGACCAGACCGACGATCAAACGGTGACCGCGCTTGTGGATCTGTCCAGAAGGCTGGGGAAAACTCCGATCGTGGTGCGCGATTGCCCCGGTTTCCTGGTCACTCGCGTGCTCTTCCCCTACCTGGGCGAGGCGCTCGAGCTGCTGCTGGAAGGTGTTCCCATGGACGCGATCGACGCCGCGGCCGTGCAGTTCGGCATGCCGACCGGACCGATCGCACTCTATGACTTCATCGGCCTGGACACGGTTCTGGCCATCTCGCGGGTCATGGCCGAGGGCTATCCCGACCGTGCGCAGACCAGCCCGCTCCTCGTCGAGATGGTGCGCCTGGGCCGCCTGGGCCGGAAGTCCGGCGCCGGCTTCCGCAAGCACGATCGCAACGGGTCGCGCCCGGCCGCCGACCCCGCTTTCGAATCGCTTCTGCGCCGGTACCAACACCAACACCAACACCACGCCGACAGCCATTCGCCCGCCCAGGAAGAGATCACGGACCGGCTCTTCCTTCCCATGCTTTTCGAGGCGATCCGGGCCGTGGACGGCGGCATCGTGCGTGATCCCGCCGACGTCGATGTTGGCGTCACCCTGGGTCTCGCCTTCCCCGCCTCCCGCGGCGGCATCCTCGCCTGGTGCGACAGCGAGGGGGCAGGGGCCATCATAGATCGTTCGGCGCGATATGAGTATCTCGGCCCCGCGTTTCACCTGCCCGCTTCGCTTCCTCGGATGGCCGGGACGAAGGGCTCGTTTCGTGCGCCGAAATCTCCCGCGACCACCGTCACGATGCCCCTCGGGCCTGTCTCCTGAGCCGGCCGGCCCCGGGTGGAGATCGATGGTCATGAGCATCGCTCGAGTTCACAACCGCAGTTGTGAACCGGAGTAGGGTGGAAAATCGAGAGGATCTTGGTACACTCGGCTATTCTACAGGGACGTTCAGAGTTCTCAACCAGTGTGATCACCAGTCATGTCCGACAAGCGTGAGCCTCACCGTGGCGTTGTGGTCAAGACATCTGCGGGCGACGCGGCCGTTCAGCTCGAGCGGCTGATGTCGAAGGAGAAGTACAAGGATGCGGTCAAGCAGGCCAAACTGATTCACAAGGCCGAAGCGACTCCGCAGAGTCACCGCCAGTTGGAGCGCGCCTACTTCCTCAGGGCTCAGCAACTTTTCCGCGGGGGGATGCCGGCGTCGGCCGTCGAGGTCTCGCGGCACCTGCTCGATTTCGGAGTGACCGACGCGAAGCTGGTGGAAGATTTTTCCCCGCTTCTCGTCAAACTGGGCCTGGCGCAGGACGCCTTCCGGATTCAGGGCCGCCTGGAGTCCCCCCAATCTCAGAGCCGGCTGGTCCTGCTCGTAGCGGATCAGGCCGTCTTGCATCCTGAACGATCCCATCGCTCCTCACCGGAGGTTCAGGATGCCGCCCTCGTGCGGCAAGCGCTGGAAGCTTTGTACGCTGGAGACGAGGCCAAGGCCCTCGGATTGGTGCGCGACATCGCCCGGAGCTCTCCAGTGAGCGAGTGGAAGCTCCTGGTTCGCGGTCTGGCGGCATTCTACAGGGGGGGCCAAGACGAGACCCAGGCTAATTGGAGCCGGCTCGACCCCGAACGCGCACCGATGCGGATCGCCAGGCACCTGCAGAACCTCCACCAAGGCCAAACGGCGAAGGACGCCGGGGGACCAGACCTCGAGAAGCTGGAAAGCCTGGTTTACGGCGAGCCAATACTGTCTCGGCTCCGAGAGCTGAGCGACCTTGTCGCCAAGAATCGCTGGGTCGACGTTCTCCGGAGAATCACATCGCTCCGTCACAGCCTCAGGGCAGTGGACCCCCGCCTTGCCGAGAAGCTCACCTCCAGCCTGCTTGCACCTCTTCTCGATCATGCGACCTCTCTCGGCTACGCTTCAGGGACCCGGCTGCTCCGGGAGTTCACCCAAGTGGCCGAGCCGCTGGCCATCGACCCCGGCTGGAATCGTCTCTGGGCCCTGACCTGGGAACGTCCCCTTGATGGTACGTCCGAAGCTATCAAGTACTGGACCAGGTACATCGCCGACCTGGAATGCTGCACGGCTCTGAAGGCCGAGGAACGGCCGCTGGCCCAGGCCCTAGTCTGGAAGCACATGGGGCAACTGTATCTCGCCGAACTCGATGATAGCTCCGAGGAAGACGAGGACCTCGACTTCGACGACGGTTTCGACGATTTCGATCTCGAGGACGAAGACGAGGACGAGGACGCTCTGGATCTGGACGAAGATCGACTGGCGCAACAAGCCACGACCTGCATCGAACGCAGTCTCCAGCTCGCCCCACGGCACCGTCCGACATACGATCTCCTCGTCCAAGTCTGCCGCATGTCGAACGAGCCGGAGCGGCTGAGCGAGGCGAAGCGGCGCATCCTCGAGGTCTTCCCGGACGATGTGGAAACACTGCTCGAAATGGCGTCGGAACTGCATGATCGCGACGAACCCGCTACGGCTCTGGAGATTCTGTCAAGAGCGCGCAAGCTCAAGCCCTTGGACGAATCTCTGGTCGGCCTGGAAATGATGATTCGGACGTCTCTGGCACGCAGCCTGGCTCTCCAGCGACGCTGGGACGAGGGGCGTGCCCAGTTCGCAGCGATGGAACAACTGCGGCCGGACGAGCTGCGTGTCTTCTCTTACCTGGCGCGGAAGGCAATCTTCGAGACCAAGGCCGGCCAGGGCGACCTGGCCAATCGCTACGAGAGAGAAGCCGTCGCCCTGCTCCCGGAACCGGCCCCTCTGTGGCTGTCATTGCACGTCGAGTCGATCCGGTTCAGGTTACCGAAGGCAACCCAGAACCATTATGCCGAGCTCTGGATGAAAGAGCTCAGAAGAAAGTGCCGCAGCGAGACGGCCGGCGCCATGGCCTCGTTCCTGACCGAATTCCTTGCCCTCGACATCGATTACGATGGCCGCGACCACGACGCCGCCGAGGTGCTCAGGTACCTGCGCCGCACCACCCGCCTGAACTACCGCCTCGAGGACCTGGAGAACGTCTGCGAGTTCCTCGGCCACTTTCCCAAGGAGAGCGGGCTGATGCGCAAGCTGGTCCAGCGCGGGTTGAAAGCCAATCCGGAATCCGCCATCCTCCACCTGGTTGCGGCCGGCGTCGAGCTGAGCGACCCGGCCGCGTTCTGGCGACCTGACATTCGCCACCATCTGCAAGAAGCATTGCGGCTGGCGGAAGCCTCGACGCGGCGGCGGGAGATGCTCATGGTTCCCAAGATCAAGCAAATGCTCTCGGTCAGCAACGAGCTGCATTCCCGGATGGCCGGCCTCCCCTTTGCCGCCCCTGGAGGCATTCCCGTCCCGGGCGGAAAACCGGGATCGTTCGAGGACTTTCTCCAAGCTTTCCTGGGGGCCGCTATGGAGGGGGACGAAGAGGAGGAGGATGAAGACGTCGGGGGCCCCCGCCCGTTCTTCGGCCGTGCGTTTCCTGCTTCCCCCCGGACCAACAGAGGATCACGGCGCAAACCGAAATCCGGCTCATAAACAAGAGGCTGGTTCACTTTCATGAACGATCCCTACGTGCAACTTGGTTTGCCGCCCTCGGCAGGCGAAACGGAGATCCGCACGCGCTACCTGGAGCTGGTCCGGCAGTTTCCGCCTGACCGTGCGCCCGAGCGGTTCGCGGAGATCCGCGCTGCTTACGACGCGTTGCGCGATCCGGTAAGCCGGCTCGAGGCCAGGCTCTTTGAGCCGCAATCCCGGACCGACTCCCTTGAGATGATCGGTGAAGAGCTGCGCGGACGACTGAGGGCCGCCCGGTTCCCGATCTCCGTGCTGACCTCCTGGGCGGATTCCGCATGAGTGGTCCCGGCGAGATCGAATCAGTCCTGGCCCGCTTCCACCAGTGGCTGGCAACGGCGCGCGCGGATGCCGCCAACTCGGCCGCCTCAGTCTTAGAGCAGGAGGACGAGCACGATTCGTGCCGGCCGTTCGGTCTTATCGACCTGATCGAGGAATTCACGGCGCTGCGGCAGGAGTTGAAGCTGCAGACCAAGAGCACGCGCGGCTTGCAGGAACAGGCCGACTCCTTGCTGCCGGCGCTGCGCCAGGCGATCGAGCACTTTCGCTCGGTTGCACCCCGGGAAGAACAGGCGGCATGGTCTGCCGGTAAGCCGATCGCCGAGGGACTGGCGACCCTCGACGAGGCGCTCGATCGCTGCCGCGTCGAGATCGAGAAGGCCCGAATTGTCGGGACCGAGCAGACCCCCCGCAAGCTCGGTCAAGCCCTCGATCGGATGCACGCGGGCCTGCCCTGGCTCCGCCGCTTCCTCTTGCGGCGGTACCACCGGCAGATGAGGGAAGTCGTCGAACGCGAGGCCCAAGGGATGAACCAGGATTGGCTGCAGTCGCTGCTCGAGGGATTCGACCTGATCCACAACCGCGTGCGCAGGGTGTTGCAATCCGAGGCCATCGAGCCGATCGTTTGCCTGGGCCGCCCGGTCGATCCCGATCGGATGATCGTCATCGATATCACCGACTCGCCGGACTGGCCGCCTCAGACCGTCATCGAAGAGCTGCGGAGAGGATACACCTGGTGGGGCCGCGTCCTCCGCCTGGCCGAGGTCCGGGCGGTTCGCGGCCAGAGAAACGAGGATCACGAGGAACCTGACGGCGAAGCGGGCCCCTCCCTGCCGCACGCCACCGCCCACGTACCATCGGGAGACAACGGATCCCGGACAGCCTTGCTCGAAACGGAGTGAAGGAGAAAGCCCATGGAAACCAACATCGGCATCGACCTGGGAACCACCAAGAGCGAGGTCGCGATCTTTCGCGACGGTCGGCCCGTCGTCCTCGAGGAGGACGGCGATCCGATCCTCCCCTCGGTCGTAGGG
>JBAUOX010000561.1:0-2945 GCA_049579985.1 Isosphaeraceae bacterium
CCGTGTACTTGCCCAGGCGCCTGAGAAGAAGCTGAGGGAATCCCTCCTGTCCATTGTCCGTTGTCCGTGCGATTGCCCTTCAGCGAATCCCCATCCCTCGGTATGATACTGTCGCCGCCGGGGAAGGCGGCTGATCGCACGGAGGATCGCCATGTCGGTTGTCGAATTGTCCCGAGCCGCCCGAGACGTCCTCCGTCGCCGTGCCGCAGGCGAAGGTGTGGACGTCACCCCCGAAAGCCTGGAGGCTTACCGCGAGCTAGTACGGGCCGGGGTGATGTACCCGGTCTCCGGCTTTCTGAGAGGCCCGGAGGCCACTTTCCGCTTCATCGAAGAGGGATCGGCGCGGAGGAACGAGCTTCAGCCACCGCCTCGGCGTCTGACACCCTCGGCGATCCTGCGCAGAATCCGCCGCGCATTCTCGCCGATCGGCAAGTCGGTGTCCGCTGCCCGCTCAACCACCTCATCGTGAGGGATGCCCTGGGCCTCCAGGTGCTCATGCACGATCACGGCCTCGATGCGGTCGCGCAAGCGGGATTTCGTCCAGACCTTCGGTGCCGTAGCCGCCCCTATGGCTTCGTCGGCCAGGAAAACCCGCCGGACACCACCCCGCCGCCCTCGGACCCAATCGGTGGTCATGCATTCTCGAGCACCCATAGCAGGGCATGGCGCGCCAACTCGGAGCCAGTGCTCAAATCCAGTTTCAGCCGGATCCGGTCCCGGTAGGTCTCGACGGTCTTGCTGCTCAGGTGCAGCTTCGCAGCGATTTCATTCGTGCTCAGGCCCTGACCGATCAGCTCGAAGACCTCCAGCTCGCGGTCAGAGAGGGATTCGATGGGGGAGACCTCGACACGCTCGCCGCCCCCGCCGACGGCGCGGCACAGCAACCGGTCGGCCATCCGCTCGCTGAGGTACACTCTCCCGTCCAGGATGCGGCGGATGGCGCCGAGGATCGTGCGGGTAGCCTCCTGCTTGTTGACGTAACCCATGGCGCCGGCGCGGAGGGCACGCTCGGCGTAGACGGATTCGTCGTGGATTGACGAGACGAGAATCCGGACCGAAGGGTGCTTCGCTTTGATCCGCTTGATCAACTCGAGGCCGCTGCTACCCTTGAGCGAGAGATCGACGATGGCCAGATCGGGTTTCAGCTCGTCGACGAGCTGACCGGCCGTGGCGACGTCCTCCGCCGCGCCGCAAACCTCGAGGTCCGGCTGGCTCGAGATCAACAGCGCGAGGCCCTCCCTCACGATGGGGTGATCGTCGACGATCAGCACTCTGGCGGGCCTCGTGCGGGCGCCCGCCTGTTCCCTAGCCATGGTGACCGTCCTCGCTGAATCGGCAGGCGACCATGATACCCCCTCCCTCAACGCGACCGATGGACAGCGTCGCCCCGATGAGCCCGGCCCGATACTGCATGATCCGCAGGCCCATTCCCTGACACTCGTCGAGCGGCTCCGAAAAGCCCCCCCCGTTGTCGCGGACCCCGAGGGCGACGAAGTCCCCGTCCCTGTCGAGGGTGATCCCGATGTGGGTGGGCGAGCCATGCTTGACGGCGTTCGTCACCGCCTCTTTGGCGATGTAGTAGAGATGCCTCGCCGTCATGTTGTCCCGGAGGGTGATCGGCTCGGCGCAATCGAAGCGGCACGTGATGCCGGTCAGCGCCTCCGTCTGGGCCGCGAGTTCGTCGAAGGCCGCCATCAGCCCGTTGGCGTCCACTTCGACCGGGAACAATCCCTTCAGGATCATGCGGAGATGGTCGAGGGCTTGCCCGATCCCGTTGGCGATTTTGGTCGCGACTCCGCCTTCGGCCGGGGACTCCTCGGCCACTTGATTCGCCAGGCCCTGGGCCAGCAGGCCCAGGCCCGCTAGCTCTTGACAGGTGGTGTCGTGCAGCTCCTGGCCGATCCGTTGCCGCTCGCCGGCGGCGATCTCCAGCACCTCCCTCTCCAACCGCTTGCGCTCGGTGATGTCGCGGGCGATCCCGGCGAACTTGCGCCCATTGCCGTCGTGGAACTCGCTGACGGCCAGGTCCATGGGGAAGATCGAGCCGTCCTTGCGGCGGCCGCGGACCTCGCGGCCGATGCCAATGATCCGCTTCTCCCCGGTCTGCAGGTAGCGCTTGAGGTACGCATCGTGTTCGTTGCGGTAGGGCGAGGGCATGAGGATCGCGACGTCTTGCCCGACGACCTCCGCGGCGGCGTAGCCGAAGATCCGCTCGGCGGCCGCGTTGAATGACTTGATGGTCCCCTCCTCGTCGATGGTGATGATGCCATCCACGGCGGTGTCGACGATCGCCCGGACCCGGTCCCGGCTCTTGAGCAGCTCCTCCTCCATCTGCTTCAGCGAGGTGACGTCGGCGAACGTGATCACCACCCCCTCGATCCGGTTCTCCTGGGTGCGGTAAGGCAGCACCTGGCGGACGTACCACAGGTCCTCGTCGTTGCGGATCTCTCTGGTAGCCGTCACGAGCGATTCGAGGACCGCCTCGGCATCGGACACCAGGTCCGGGTCGGCGAACTTCTTCACCAGATCGCTGAGCGGCCGGCCGACGTCCGTGGGGATCAGGTTGAACAGCTTGGTCGCAGCGGGTGTGAACCGCTTGATGCAGAACCGGCGGTCGAGGAAGACCGTCGCGATGTTGGTGCTGGCCAACAGGTTCTTCAGGTCGTTGGCGATCGCCGTCGACTCCTCGAACTTGGCCTGGAGCTGGCTGTTGAGCGTCGTCAACTCCTCGTTGAGCGACTGCATCTCCTCCTTCGAGGTCTCGAGTTCCTCGTTGGTCGACTGGTACTCCTCGTTCAACGACAGCATCTCTTCGTTGACGGCCTGGAGATCCTCGTTGGCGGCCTCGAGCTCCCCGATGCTCCCCTGGAGGTCCTCCCGGGTCACCTTCAGCTCGAGCTCCAGCCGGCGTACGCGCTCCTCGTCGACGCTGGCGGCCCCGGGGC
>JBAUOX010000562.1:0-1970 GCA_049579985.1 Isosphaeraceae bacterium
ACTTGCTTGATCATCCTGCAAAAGCTGGCCGCGGTCGGCCCCGCGCTGCAGGGGCGGAAAGTGGCGGTCTCCCTGTCGCCTTATTGGTTTTTCGATAGGCTCGCGGCTATGCCGGACGGCTACGCTGGCAATTTCTCCGCCTTGCACGCCGGTGAATTGGCCTTCAATACCCGTTCGAGTCTCCAGCTCAGGCAGGATGCGGCGCGGCGGATGCTCCAGTACCCAGCGACCGTGGCGAATCGACCGCTCCTCAGGTTCGCCCTGGAGAACTTGGCCGACGGCTCCCCCCTCAACCTCGCCTGCTATGACGCGGTTCTCCCCTTGGGAATAGTGTACAACGCGATCCTCCGCTACCAGGATCACTGGAGCGTGGTGAGTTATCTCTGGAAACACCCCGAAAGGACCTCGTCCCCGATTTCGCCGCGCAGCGGCCAGCAGTTGGATTGGCCGATGTTGCACCGGCAGGCGGACGCATCGTACCGTGCTCATTCCAACAACAACGAGTTCGGGCTGGATAACCAAAAGTGGAACCGCGAACTTCGCCAGGAATTGCTCCGGCAAAGAAACACCCGGTCGGACGAGGCTTTTCTCCGCACACTCCAAAGGAACCAGGAATGGGTCGATCTGGAGCTTCTCCTGCGCGAGTTGACCGAATTCGGTGCCCAGCCGCTCCTGCTGAGCATGCCGATCCACGGCGGCTGGTATGATCAGTGCGGGATCACGTACACCGCCCGAAGGGCCTACTACCAAAAGTTACGCGAGATCAGTGCCCGCTATCACACTGCGGTAGTCGACTTCGCCGATCACGATGCCGATCGGTCCTTCATCCGTGATAACTGGGGGCACCCAGCTCCCAGTGGGTTGGTGTATTGCAGCCAAGTCCTCGACGGATTTTTCCACGACGCGATCCCACGCCAGTCCGAGCTCCCCGCCCCTGCGCCCGTGGCGAGCAGAGGGACCGAAGCTGGTCTCCCGTCCCGGCCGGCTCCCCGATCCCAACCGCCCTACGAAGGTTTCCACGACCCGTTCTCCGCGACAGCGATCGGAGCCAGGGCGTCCAAGACGAAGCCCTGATCCAATCCTCCAGGGAAGGAAAGAAAAGCCATGAGTCTTATAGATCAACGTTCCAAATATTGTGTCCTGTTGAACGAACGGTTCGCGCAACCATGGGTCCGGTTCTTGGCCCTGACGATTTACTACCTGGGAATCTTGGTGGGGCTGATCGCACTCTACGGTAAAGGGGACTTCTCCACACCCCCTTTCATCTACCAGTACTTCTAGGAGATCCCGCGTGGAAATCATCGAGCGCATCGATCACTGGGGCAAGATGACGCCGGATCACCCAGCCTACATTAGTGGGGGTCGTACGCTAACCTACGGGGAATTGTGCCTTAGATCCGACGTCCTGGCCGCCCACCTGGCCGGGTCGCTCCCGGAGAAGGCGCCGGTGGTCGTCTTGGGACACAAGGAGCCGGAGCTGCTGATCGCCTACCTGGGCGTCGTCAAATCGGGGCGTGCGTATGTGCCGGTGGACACTGCCGTGCCCCCACGGCGGATCGAGCGCATCGCGGCGGCCAGTGGCGCCCCGCTCATCCTGTCCCCGGAGAAGGTCGCCGAGCTCACCAGCGGACGAGAACCGGCCCCCCCGTGGCGGCTGGGAACAGACGATCATTATTACATCATGTTTACTTCGGGCAGCACCGGAGAGCCCAAAGGGGTGCCCATTACCTACGGTTGCCTGCAAAATTTCCTCCGGTGGACCCTGGCAGAGCACGCCTTCGAAGAGGGCCGGGAGGTCTTCTTGAACGTCGTCCCTTATTCGTTCGACGTTTCCCTGATGGATACGTACCCCGCCCTGGTGACAGGAGGGACGGTGACCAGCGTCACCAAGGCGGAGGTCGCGAACCCGAGGCAACTGTATCAGCTCCTGGCGACCTCGGCGGTGACAACCTGGGTGTCCACCCCTTCGT
>JBAUOX010000563.1:0-12901 GCA_049579985.1 Isosphaeraceae bacterium
TATCTTGCGAGCAGCATTCCCTTCGTCGTTCATCACTGCACCTCGACACGAAAACCCCTCCGTGGCGGGACCCGATTCCGGCGTGAAGTATAATGTACGAAATGAGCACAGACTGGACAGCCTAGGCGTAAGCCCCAGGATGTCCCCAAGCGACCCTTGCCCTTCCCCGTTCCGAGCCCAAATCGGGGCGACAGGAGGGCTCGGCCACGGCTCGCGGCTGTCGCCCCGCCGGGGCTGGATAAAACTTCTTTTGATGTGTCTCCGGGTCCTGGGGCTGACGACCTCAGGCTATGAACTGTCGCCGCTACGCGGCTGGGGAAAACACCGATAATCTGCAACCCGTGAATCCGTGGTTGTGGGTTGCATGTGGGTGATGCGAACATAAACCGCCCTAAAGGCTCTGAAGCTTCTACTCGTCAAACTCGGTCTGAGCGTCGGACTTCGACCAGAGGCCGATCTTGCCGGGACCGGGGAACGTCGCGTCGTGAACGTCCAGCAGCTTCACGCCGTCCTTGTAGCAGACGATGTGATCGCCTTTCATGGTCACTCGAAGGCGGCACCAGGCGCCCGGGTAGGCGGCCTTGGCGCTCTGGAGCTGGGTGCGCTTACCGTCCACCACCGTGTACACCCGAAAATTGTTCTCCAGGGGGTTGAACCGGGCCACATAGTAGTTCTTCGCGTCCTTGGCCCGCCAGATCAATCCGCCTCCCTGGTCGTTCAACCCGGCGACCGGGCGCAGCTTGACCGAAAGGTCAAGGTCCCGGGCATCGTGTCCCCCAATGAGGACCACGTTGAAAACCGGGTTGGGGTTGCGGGCGAGCTGCGCGAGCACTTTGCCGTTGTCATACGCCACGACTCTCCAGTGGCCGACCGCGGCCACGAAGCCCTTCGGAAGTGCCCCGGTCTCGTCCTTGTCGAAGGTCCACATGTCGCTCTCGGCGGCTCCTGCGGGTAATGTCGCCCACAAGAGTCCGATCAACACCCTGGCAGCGAGATTGCGGCGATTTGCCTTCATCGATTCAGACTCCGGGTACGGCAAGAGCCTCGAGCTCGGAGACGCGGGGGGAGGAGCGGGTGGTTTCCGGCAAGGTCAGGGTGACCTGCGTCCCCTTTCCGGGCTGACTGACCACCTCGATGAAACCCTGGTGCGCCTCGGCGATGGACTTGCAGATGGAAAGTCCCAGACCGTCGCCCCCGGTTCGGCGACTGCGGGCGGAGTCGACCCGGTAGAAGCGATCGAAGATGCGGGGCAGGTGCTCGGGGGCGATGCCGATTCCCGCATCGGAGACGATCACTTTGGCCTGTCCGTTCTGGCGTTCGACGCGGATGCCGATGCTGCCGCCGGCCGGGGTGAACTTGATTGCATTATCCAGCAGGTTGAAGAGCAGGCGACGAAGCTGTTCCGCGTTGCCCAGCACGTGGCAGGGCGACGGCGCATCGATCATGAGCTCCTGGTTCTGCTCGGCCGCCACGACCCGGATGTCGTCGGCAACCTCACGGACGATCTGGTCCAGGCCAAGGACGTCCCCGGTGTGCGCACCAAGTCCCGCATCCTCGCGGGAGAGGAAGAGAAGGACCTCGCTCAAGCGCGACAGGTGGTCGATCTCTTCCAGCATGTTTTCCAGACAATCTCGGTATTGTTCGGACTCTCGGGGAATGCGGAGTGCCACCTCGGCCTCGTTGCGCAGGATCGCCAGCGGGGTGCGCAGCTCGTGGGCAGCGTCGGCGGTGAACCGCCGGACTTCCTCGAACGATCGTTCCAGCCGCGCGATCATTCCATTGAGCGTGCGAGCCAGACGCCCCAGCTCGTCATCGGGGTTGGGCTCGTGCAGGCGCCGGTCAAGCTGGGTCGCCGTGATCTCGTCGGCCGTCGCGGCCATGCGCTCGACAGGGGCCAATGCCTGCCGGGCCAGCAAGTAAGCTCCTCCGAGGGTGCAACCCACCGCGAGGGGCCCGAGCAGAAGCAGGATGGCCATCAGCTCGCCGAGCTGTTTGTCATTCTCTTCCAGCGACGTGGCAACCTGAAAGACCAGTGGAACCCTGTAGCGGTCGGAGAGCCGGCTGACCATCCGGAACCGACCCAGGCCCACGACGGTGAAGTTGTCGAAGACGTCACGATCTGCACCGGGAGGCTTCGATGGCGGCGGCAGCCCGCGGTCGCGGATCCGATCCCCGCGCATCCAGATCGTCCCATCGACATCGGCAACCTGAATATCAAAAGCCGGATGCCGCGCGTATTGTCGCTCGAGCCGATCTTGAAGCACCCGGCGTCCCTGCGGGTGGGAGAACTGGTCCTCGATCACGGTCATCTGGATCAACAGACTCTCGCTGGTACGGATCTGCAACCCTCGCTGCACAAGCAGATAAACGCTGATGCCAAAAGCGGCGAGGGCTCCAGCCAGCACGGCGCTGTACCAGAGAGTCAGCCACCAGCGGATGCTCAGCCGCCTCATGCACCATCCCTCAGGGCGTAGCCCACGCCTCTCACGGTGTGGATCAGGGTCTTCTTTTCGGGGCGTTCGATCTTCTTGCGGAGGAGCGTGATGTAAACATCGATGGTGTTGGTCAGGGTTCCGGTACCTTCCTTCCAGACGTCGCGTGCGATCATGTCGCGGGTGACCGCCGTGTTCTTGTTGCGAAGCAGGAACTCGAGGAGCTCGAACTCGCGTCGGGTCAGCTCGATCTCGACGCCTCCTCGGGTGATCGACCGGGTGACCAGGTTCATTTCCAGGTCGTCGGCCTTGAGGCAGAGATCACGATTCACCACGTCACGCCGCAGCAATGCGCGAATCCGGGCGAGCAGCTCGGCGAAGGCAAACGGTTTGGCCAGGTAATCGTCGGCCCCCGAATCGAGCCCCTGAACTCGGTCCTCGATCCCGTCTCGCGCCGTGAGGATCAAGATCGGCTTGGTGAATCCGTCACTTCTCAAGCTGCGCAGCACGTCCAATCCATCGCGTTCGGGAAGCATCAGGTCGAGCACGATGGCATCGACGGGTCGACTCTTGGCATGAAGATACCCCTCCTCTCCGGTCAGGGCCGGGATCACCTCGTAGCCCTCCTCGGACAGGCCGCGCTCCAGACTATGCAGAAGTTTTTTCTGATCCTCGATCACAAGCAGGCGAGACATGGCTGGACTCCTTGGACGGATCGCTTATTCTCCTGTGATCTTACCAGGTTAACCATCTGGAACACTCGGGTCATCTTCACGTTGGTGAAAAGCAGTTAATCTGGACAGCCGGCCCCGGGGTGGGCTGATGAAAAGTTGAGGGTGCCTTTGGTTTCCATTCGTCCTGGAATTGTTGCGCGGATCGGCGGCGAAATCCCCGTCCTTACGAAGGGGGGATACAGGGGGGTTTGATGGCCCGGCAGCATGGCACGCGCAAGCCAGTCCCTGACCCCCCCGACCCCCCCCCTCAGCCTCAAGCCATGACGCAACCCAAACGCCGACTTGCCATCCTGGTCAAAACGTGAGACAGTCTAGCTAGACAGTCTAGCTATTACCGGAGGGCTGCCCCATGGAATGGAATCTCGCCGACGCCAAGAACCGATTCAGCGAAGTCGTGACCCTCGCACTCACCCAAGGCCCGCAACGGGTCCACCGCCGCAAGGACACCGTCGTCGTGGTGGCCGCGGAAGAGTACGAGCGCCTCGTGGGCCAGCGGCCCGCGTTCAAGGACTATCTCTCCCAGGGCGAATCGTTCGAGGGGCTCGACCTGGCCCGTGACCAGAGCCCTGGCCGGGACTTCCCCCTGTGAAGACCCTACTCGACACCTGCGTCCTCACCGAGCTTCGCCAACCTGGGGGACACCCGGCGGTCAAGTCGGCCGTTGCGGAGATCCCCGACGCGGATCTTTACCTCAGCGTTCTCACCGTGGGCGACATCGCCAAGGGCATCGGACTTCTTGCCGCCGGCCGGAAGAAGAAGGCCCTCACATCATGGCTCACCGGGCTTGAAACCAAGTTCGGCGACCGGATTCTCGCGATCGACATCGAGACGGCCCGGCTCTGGGGCGAGCACACGGCACGTGCCCAGAAGTCTGGAATCATCATTCCGGGCGTTGACGGGCTCATGGCGGCAACCGCGCTTCGATACGGGCTTCGCGTCATGACCCGCAACACCCGGCATTTCGAGGCGAGCGGGGCGCTCATCATCGACCCTTGGCAATACACATGACCGACCGACCTTTTTTCAACGACCTGACACGCGGCCAAGGCGGCGGCGGACGATCAAACCGTATAGCTCGGGCACGCCCTGATGCCAGTCGGTCGCGGCACGCTGCTCGATCGGGGCGGAGAATCCGGTGTCCGAAAGGTTGCTGATTCCCGCGCGCACTTGCTGGGCGGAGAGGCAAGAGACGTCGAGTGTCGCTGCCTCGGGTTCGGTCGGTTCCGCCGCGCCGCCGGTCCCATCGGCCAGTACCACGCGATGAGGAGGGCTCAAGTAGTAGCGGGCGGCCTCGACCTGGTCGCGGGGAAACCTCGGATCGCTGGGATGGACGACCACGGTGACGGGTGCTTTCGGCGCCATGACCTCCCCGCGCTGCACCTCGTGGCTCAGCCACTGGCCGAATGCTCTCCAGTCGGCCTTGACCACCTGGCTGTAGATGTTCGTATCGATCATCGATAGCGAAAGGTAGAAGGCTCCCGCCGCGATGGCCCAGCGCAACGGCCCGGGCAGCTTGCAGAGCCCCCGCGCCAGCAGGATCAGATAGGCCGGAGCAATGAACAGGTGATAGCGCGGCGGTCCGAAGATCGTCCGGCCAACCCTGGAGTAAAGGTACATCAGGACCGGCGGCGCGATCGTCCAAGTCAGCAGAACCAGGCTTTCCACCGGACAGGTCAGGCGCGGCCGCTGGCCAACCAGCGAGAACAGCCCAGCGGCAATGATGAGAGAGCAGGCGAGCAAGACAAGGCTGTTGCCGCCCACGTACTCGATGGGCACGGCGAGCAGAAAGCGAATGGCGTAACGGGGAAGCGGATAATCGGTTCCGTGGTCGAGATAGCGGGGGACCCACGGGGCGATCGCCAGCACGACGCCAACCTGGATGGCTAGCCACGAGCGGAAGTCCAGAGTGAGCGATCGGTGCACCAGCCGATAGGCCAGCCCATGCGCCGCAACCATGAAGAGCCCCAGCGGATGGCTGTACACCAGCCCGGTCAGGAGCAGCCAGTAGGCGACCTTGGAACGCGAACTCGCGGCGTGGCGGAATTCAGTGAACACCAGCCACGACAGGCAGGTCAGCAAGACCATCCAGGCGTACATCCTTGCTTCCTGGGAGTAATAAACCAAGGGCGGGCAGACGGCCGTGAACCAGGCCCCCCAGCGCCCGGTCGGCTCATCGAACAGGCGCTGGCCCAGCCGATAAACGACGAGAACGGTGATGATTCCAGACACCGCGCTGAACGACCTGCCGGCCAGCTCCGAGGCACCGAAGAGACGAATCCAGCCCTGGAGGATCAAGGGATGCAGGGGAGCCCGGGTCCCGTCGATCTGACCGAGCAACAGGATCAGTGCGGCCCGATTGGCGGTCCGCGCCAGCCGCATCGTGACGACTTCGTCGTACCAGAGGCTGTAACGATCGAGGCCCCGGATGCGCAGCACGACCGCGACCAGAAGGATGAGCAGCAGATGCCCGGTCACGGCGGCACGGTTGATCCAGGGCTCTGGCATGCCCAAGGCGGCAGTGGCGTCCTGGCGATCGGCAGCGCGGAATTGCTGCGTCATCCAGGACGGTCTCATCGGGGTGGGCCTATCTTTTGCAATAGCTCACGCTGTTTCACCAGTGTGCGCTCAACTTCGCCGCGAATGGTCGAGCAGACCAGGGTGCAAAGCTGCTCGACCAGGGGATCGTCCAGGCGATAATAGACCTGCAACCCCTCCTTGCGACGGCGGACCAGGCCCGAGTCGGCCAGGAGCTTCAGATGTTTGGAAACATTGGCCTGACCGCGTCCCGTCTCGGTCACCACCTGCCCGACACTCTTCTCTGCCTCCATCAGAGCCCGAAGGATCGCCAGCCGCGTGGGATCGGCCAGCATCTGAAATTTCACCGCCATCAATTCGAGCAGATCGTCGGGAAGGTCCTGAGACATCGTATTGACTTTATAGCCGATCGATTATATGATCGATAGGAGAGATAGGTGAATTCTATCCGATCAAGTGCGAGGTGCAAGGGGTTGGAACGGAAGAAGACCATGTCTGAAGTCTTGGTGATGATCGGGTTCGTGGTGGCCTGGATCGTCTTGAATCGCTGGGTCTTGCCCAAGCTCGGGGTTGCCACCTGAATGAGCGGGGCATGCGCGGTGTCACCGCGCGAGCAAGAGGAGTCGGGGCGTTCAAAGACTCCGCGCATCGTGGAGCGTGTTTACGAACCGGGAGGCGAGCGATAGAGTAAGCTCGTCCCGCGGTGCTGGCCGTCATGGCTGCTAGAGTGGCGCGGGTGTTCGAGATGAAAGTCGATTACCAGCGGCAGGTGGTCGGAGGCGTCGCGGGCCAGGCGGGAGTGGGCGATCCGGATGTGGCGGATGGCCAGAGCACCACGGGCGAACGCCTTATCCAGGGAGGTCACTGGCCAGTAGGCGGGGAACGACAGGAAGCGTGATCGCGGCGCAGTCAACTGGTTGAAGCCGTGGATTGCAAACGGACCCTTCGCCAGAGTATTCCGCCAGTCGTTGAAATCGCCGACGACAAGGGTGGGCAGATGGGCTGACTGGCGGAAGAGATGGTGTTCCATGAGATGAAGAACCTGCCAGTGCCGTTCGCGCTCGGCCAGCCCAAGGTGCCAGTGGACCAGGTGGAATGACCCTTCCGGACTGTCGATGACCGCCATCTGCGCCCCACGGGCTTTCCTGTGCTTCAGCCTCAGGGAAATCTGGTGATGATCGCGGAACGGCCAGCGCGACAGGAGGAGGTTGCCGTAGCCGCCGTCTTTCAGCTTGACGTTGAGCTGGTACAGGTGGGCGGTGGTGTGAAAGGCCTCGATGAGCTGACGCGGCTGGTCGTCGTGCCGCGTTCGCGCCACGTGGCGGTCCACTTCCTGGAGGCAGATCAGGTCGGGGTTCTGATCCTCGATGACCTGGATGATTCGCTCCAGACGGTAGCGACGATCGCGCCCGCCGATGCCTTTATGAATATTGTAACTGAGCAGTCTCATGGGCAACCGTGGTGAGATCCTTGCGGCGAAAGTAATCCCTTCCCGCGAGCGACGCCGGCTCCAAGTCAGGGATGGTGCGGAGAAGGTCAACTCGGCTTCAGGACGCGTCACTGCGCCCCGACTCATCGCGACATCCGGTCGAGTCTCTGGCCGAGTGGGGGGTCGTCTCATTCTTGTCCGTGCGCGACGGACTCGTGAAGTTCAGGTAATCGTCCAGCCGGTCGCCATTTCCGTTGACCGCCGCGTGGCGTGCCTTTCCCTCCGGATCGCGCTTTACGGGCTGGTCGAGCGTGGTATCGGCATGATAGAGGGTGACGATTCGCCCTTTCCTCACGGACCGGATTCCCCTCAGGATCAGCCCGTGATGGACCGCCCGGTAGGCGAACCAGTAGCCGATCAGGTTGGGACCCGGCAAGGGCCATAGAAGCGCCAGGGCCACCGGGGCGATGATCGCATTGTAGCTCAGGCAGACGGCATGGACACGCCATCGTCGGGCAAGGTAGTCGTGCCAGATCCTGGCGACATCCGCTTCAGTGTGCGAGGCCGGGTAATCCAGATCGACAAGCCGGGTCGATCTCAGTCGCACCAGCATCGACTCGTCCGGGCGGGTCAGCGAGTGCAGCCGGTTCCAGCATCGGCGCGCCCACCGCGCCACTCCGGCATCGGCTTCATGAAAGGCCTTCTGGAACCGGCACCAGCGCTCCTGCATCCAGCCGCGGATGCCCGACCGGTGAGCCGGATCGTCCTCACGGGACTCATCGGCTTCCGACTCATCCGAGTAGAAGAAGAACTCCTCGTCGTTCACCAACAGCAAGTAAACCTTCACGGCGGAGCCTGGCTCTCCTCGATTCCGCAATCATACTCTGAAGCGGTAGGCTCTCGCAAAGGTGGACGGGTCGCATCGACCGCAGGGAGAACGGACTCAGGGAAGGATCTCCGCGACCGCGATCCGGCCGACTTCGGTCTCATCGATCACCACCGGGATCGATTGGCCTGGACGGAAGATCTGGCAATGGCGATAGCCAAGTGGTTCCGCAGTCCCGCTGGGCTGAGAATAAACCTCCACCTGGCAATCGACCAGATTGACGATCCAGTAGCGCGCGACTCCACCGCCGCCATAAACGCGAGCCATGAGCGTGCGGTCTTCCTCGAGGCTCGAATCGGCGACCTCGATGACCAGGGAAACGTCGACCGGCTCAGGATGGCGTTTCCGGTAGTCGCGAATCTCGCCTCGAGCCACAACCAGATCGGGCTCGGGTTCGCTCGTGCGTGCGGGAATCCGCAGCGGCCGATCGGACCGCACGTGCCAGCCAGTAGGAAGGACGCGCTTCAAGACCTCGGAGCAGAGTTCGCACGCGATGGCGTGCGGCGGATTTTCGGTCATGATCGCCACCAAGAGTCCTTCCAGCAGTTGAAATCGATCTCGTTTTGTGAAGACACCGGACTCGACCATCGCCTCGTACTTTTCCATGCTCATCCGGTAGAGCAGACGAGGCGGCGGTGACGGCAGCGTCTGCAAGAAAGCTGGGGGATCGGTAACGACGGTAGCCATAGCCGTTTGCCTCGAACGATAGGGACCTGGCTCAATGCAACTTCAGGGGCCAAAGGATCCACCGGGATCTCGGACCGCGGAACCGTTAGTTTAACATCTTACGGATGCCAGAATGGCAAATGGAACATGACAGATGGCGGACTGGCGGAAGATCTCAGGGCTTGTGCTCTCTGCCATTTCTCATTTGCCATGCTGCACCCGATAGTGCGATTCCTTCATCGACTCGCGCTCGTCGCACCACTCGAGCAACTCCGAAACCAGGGCGGTCCATCCGGTCTGGTGGCTGGCTCCGAGCCCTGCGCCGTTGTCGCCGTGAAAGAACTCGTGAAACGGGACATTGTCGCGCCAGGCGGGGTCTTTCTGAAACAGATCATTGTCACCGAATACGGGCCGCCGCCCGCCCTGGGATTCATCGCGAAGGAAGATCCGC
Organism: Isosphaeraceae bacterium; assembly: GCA_049579985.1. Classification (GTDB taxonomy): domain Bacteria; phylum Planctomycetota; class Planctomycetia; order Isosphaerales; family Isosphaeraceae; genus Aquisphaera. Next base: position 9,134 of record JBAUOX010000563.1, read on the forward strand.
GTCAGGCGTCGCGACAGGTCCGAGGCGATCGTGTTCAGGTCGACTCGACGTCCCGAACCCGTGGGCAGCTCAACCCGAAACGTGTCGCCGAAGAAGCGATGGAATTCGCGCAGGGCCTGGATGATCAGAAAGTTGATTGGAAACCAGATCGGCCCCCGCCAGTTCGAGTTGCCTCCATAGATGGGGCTCGTTGACTCTGCCGGCTCGTAGGCGATCAGGTTGCCGTCACATTGAAATGGTGATGCCTGGTGTTCCTTGGAAAGCGAGCGAACTCCGTAGTCGGAGAGAAACTGACCGGTGTCGAGCAACCGGGTCAGGATTCTCTCCAGCATGGTCTGATCGACGATCGTCATCAGCCGATGCCCCTGTTTTCCAGGGCAAGTCAGCAGGCACGCGTTGTTCGTGAGATGAGGGCGATAACGGAGATACCAATCGACCCGGCGGCGAAACCGCTCGAGGCGATCCCAGATATCTCCCGGGACGGCCATGACCGCAAGCATGGGGATCAACCCCACGCACGAACGGACGCGCAGGGGGTACGGCGGTCCTCCGGGCTGGCGGATGACATCGTAAAAGAAGTGGTCCTCGGCGTCCCACATTCCGATCCTGCCGCCGATCCCGTTCAGTGCGTGGGCGATGGCGATGAAATGCTCGAAGAACTTGGTCGCCATCGACTCATAGCTGGGACGAGTCAGCGCGAGCTCGAGTGCCATGGCCATCATGTCGAGGCAAAACATCGCCATCCAGGCGGTTCCGTCGGCCTGCTCGAGCCTTTGGCCGTCGGGCAGGTTGGGGTGGCTGCGATCGAACAGCGCGATGTTGTCCATGCCGAGGAAACCGCCCTGGAACGCGTTGCGTCCCTCGGCGTCCTTGCGGTTGACCCACCACGTGAAGTAGAGCAGCATCTTGTGGAAGATCTCCGCCAGAAACTCGGCATCTCCCACTCCGGTCAACTCACGCTCGAGCTCGTAGACCCTTCGCGCGGCGCGGGCGTGGACTGGAGGATTGACGTCGCCGAAATCCCACTCGTAGGCCGGAAGCTGGCCGTTGGGGTGCATGTACCACTCGCGGCAGAGGAGAACGAGCTGCCGCTTGGTCCACTCCAGATCCACCCGAGCCAGAGCCATGCAGTGGAACGCCGAGTCCCAGGCGGCGAACCAGGGGTATTCCCACTTATCGGGAACCGACAGGACGTCGAGTGCGGTGAAATGAGCCCACTTCGAGTTGCGACCGCCTCCGTGCTCAGCCGGCGGCGGCGGGCCCGCCGGGTCTCCCTCACGCCAGAGCTCGACGCTGTAGTGATAAAACTGCTTCGACCAGAGCAGACCGGCCAGTGCCTGACGCTGGACTGACCGCTCGTCGGCACTCAGGCCGGGGCGATGCACGGTCTCGTAGAACGCGTCGGCCTCCTGCCGGCGGAGATCGAAGATCGGGTCGAAACCGCTGAAGACGTCGTCAATGTTTCGGTCCGCGAGCCGGGTCCGGATAACGAGCGACTGGCCCGGCCCGACGGTCGCCCGGTAATGGGCCGCAGCCTTGGTCCCAACTCGTTCAGGGTTCACGCGATCGGTTCTGCCACCGACGACGGCCTCGTGAAACGCATCTTTGACGAAGGATGCTCGATTGGTCACGCCGAAGAGCCGCTCGAGGTTCGATTCGTTCTCGGTGAAGAGAAGCGCAAGGGGCTGCGGCTCAAGGCCAACAGACCACCACCGCTCGCCCAGGTGTTTGTGCAGTATCCTGACCGATGACTCGCTGACCGCTTGTAACTCGGGTCGATCATCGGAATACCCCCAGGCCCAGGTATTGCGAAACCAGAGGTGCGGCAATATGTGCAAGGCCGCTAGCTTGGCTCCGCGGTTGATCGCCGTGACGCGGCAGAGGATGTCTTCCTGGTCGGCTCTGGCGTACTCGATGAAAACGTCGAAGTACCGGCCGGCGCGAAAGGCATCGGCGATCGCATCGAACAGCTCGAATTCCGAGTCTTGCCGGCTGCGCCTTCGCGACTCGTCGGCGAGCTGCGCGTAGGGATATTCGACCTGAGGGTACTTGTACAGCATCTTCATGTAGGAGTGAGTCGGCGTAGCATCGAGGTAGAAGTAGTATTCCTTTACGTCCTCGCCGTGGTTGCCCTCGGGTCCGGCGAGGCCGAAGAATCGCTCCTTGAGAAAGGGATCGCGCTCGTTCCAGAGCGCTAGGCCCATGCAAACGTTCTGAAACCGATTGCAGAAACCACCGATGCCGTCCTCGTTCCAGCGATAGGCCCGGCTGCGGGCATGGTCGTGGGGGAAGTACGACCAGGGGTCTCCCGTGGCGCTGTAGTCTTCGCGGACGGTTCCCCAGGCCCTCTCCGCCACGTACGGACCCCATCGCTTCCAGTCGGCGCGACGAGCCAGGCAGTCGGCCAGGCGCTGGTGCTCAGCCGTCGGGTGTGTCGTCAAGGCTGGGCTCCCAGGCGAGGCGGCGATCAAGTGGACGGGAAGAAAACTGCCTCGTGTGCGTAGAGGACTCCGATCCACGATAAGCCCGCTGACTCGCCGAATCCAGACGACCTGAAGACGTTCTTTCGGCGCGTGGATGCAGTAGTGATTGTCATGGAACGGACGATTGAGGGGGCCGGTGCTTTAGCATTTTTCTCGTCAGCCGGCTGAGTTGCCGTGACGGGAAGAGCCGCCGTCACCAACTGCGAGCTTGCCAAAGAAGAGGGCCGGCACACGATCGAACCTCGCGAGGGCTCGCGTGATCACGCCCCTGGCCCGGCGAGAAGCGGGGGCTGCCGGAACAGCCCGTATGCCGGAGGGTCGCTTTTTTCGGCAATGACTCATTCAGATGGCCTTGCTGTCCGATGGTAAACCAAAGAATTGGAGATCAGGAACCACCCGGCGGAGATTCCTCGGCCGCAGTCGTCGGGGGGGTTGCGTGCGAGCTGCGATTCCGGGTCCGGGATCGGCAAACGAACCGGACTCAGGGGGAGTGCCCTCGCCGGCAGCGGGAAAGGAGTCTTGCCCATGAGTGGGGGCGTTCGACGGCTTTCATGGTGTTTCGTCCCGTCGTCCCCGTTGACGTCGAGGCCGGCCCGGGCGCGACACACGACCACGAAGCCGGTCCTGGAATCGCTCGAAGGCCGGCAACTCCTGGCCCTCTTCACCGGTTTCAGCCATGTCCGCAACATCCCGACAAACTCCGGCGTCTATTCCCTCCAGATCGACGGCCCTGGCGTGCTCAAGACGCAGCCGGCCGGCGGCGGTTCGTTCGACGTGAAGGTGCTGGGGACGACGGATGCTTCGACTCTGACGATCACGCAAGTCCGCCCTCGGTTTCATGTGGCCAACAACCTGATGTCGATCGACAATCTCACCATCCGGTCCGGGCAGATCGGCAGCATTCTGGCCAGTCCGGTCGAGCTGGACGGGGCGATGACTCCCCTGAGCTCAAGTGTGGGTACGCTCGAGTTTGGCGCGCTCGGGCCAGGCGCGCAGATCGATGTCCACGGTAGTGTGAGCACGATGGACGTCGGGTCGGTCAACCTTGGTCCTGGCGGCCACGTCGTGATCACCGGCGACCTGAACGGTTCCTTGACGATCGCCAGCATGAACCTTGACGGGGGACAGTTCATCATCGGCGGAGATTCGCTGGGGCCGATCTCGATCGCCGGCGACCTGAGCCTCTCGCACAACGGTCTCCTGGCCATCGGCCGCGACCAGACGGGAACCCTGTCGGTGGGCGGCTCGGTGATCATCGACTCCGGCGGCCAGCTCAGCGTGGGCC